>JAYVNW010000962.1:0-1678 GCA_043758225.1 Candidatus Kuenenia sp.
ATCGGCTCGCTAAAATAGTTCGTTCAGGAAGCGACCTTCCGAAAGCAAGACGCGGCCAGTGGGTGGGACATACGTCCTGTCGGGCTTCATACCAAGTTCCTGCAAAATAGTGAATGCCAGATCTTCCGGGCTGCATTTTCCATCCTGAACGGAGCCTGCCACCTGATCTGTCGCACCAAAGACCTGGCCGCCTCGGATTCTTCCTCCGGCAAGCAGGATGCTGTAGGCCCCTGGCCAGTGATCCCGGCCCAGTGTTGAATTAACGGTCGGAGTCCGCCCAAATTCTGTGACCACCGCAACGAGTGTCGATGAGAGAAGTCCCCTGGTTTTCAGATCCTGGATAAGTGCCGACAAGCCGATATCCACGGGAGGTAATAGTGTTCTCAAGTGTTGAAAATTGTCACTGTGCGTATCCCAGCCGGGCAACCTGACATTCACATACCGAACCCCAGCTTCCACAAGTCGACGAGCCAACAGGAAATACTCTCCAGTTTCACCTGGCCCATAAGTTTCCCGAGTTCTTGCCGATTCCTGATCAAGGTCGGTTAGATCTCGCAGCCTGCGAGCCATCAACGCACGTTGAGCGGTCTCATAGGCCTGTTGACGCCCCACCAGACTCTCCGCAGATTTTAACTCAGTTATTCCAACGTTTACGGCATTCAACAATGCAATCCGCCGCTCAAATTGATTGATCTGTTCAGGGGAATCCAGATCAGGTCCATGTTTCAGCAATCGTCCACTGTCGCCCAACACGTTGAAGGGTTCATGCAGTTGTCCAAATTCGCCCGCATTGGGGCTGAGAGATGGTATCGCGGCATACACCGGAACTTCCGTTCTTGCTTCAGCCCAACGCGATACAATCGCTCCCAAAGAGGGAGTATCCGGACGAAAGGCTTTGACACCAGTCAGCAGGAATTTCTCTCCCGCATCATGAATCACAAGCGAGTGAGACACTCCACGAAGAACAGCAATGTCTGCAGAGTTTTGGGCTAGCTTTGGCAAGTATTCTGAGAAGTGCACACCAGGTATTGCCGTCTGTATCGAACCAAACTCGCCACGGACTGATGACGGGGAATCCGGTTTTGGGTCGAACGAGTCCAGCTGACTTAACCCTCCAGCCAGGAGAACTGTGATGATGTGCTTCACAGTCGCTGGTTTGTTCAGAGATGCCTGAGTCTCAGTGCTCTGCATCATCGGCAAGCAGCTCGCCGCGACTCCAAATTGCAGCAAAGATCGCCGACGCATTAAACGATTAAGTGAGTTCATGATTCAAAGCAACCTTTCCCAGCACATCCGTGAACCGGGAGTTTAAAATTCTGCGGACGAGACGTCCGCGTGCCATGGAATGCAGGCCTCTCGCCCGCCAATTTGAGGCAAACGCCAATCAAAACAGATATTGGCATTCCGCTGAGTTTAACAAGGCCCACAGAATATCGGCCCCAAACAGCTCAGCCGTACCAAATTCCGGTCGCGTTGCCTCTAAAGCAGCGACTTCCACTAACTCGGGTCGTCTCCCAAAACATCGTCTGTACGCCTGTTGAATAAACGAACGAACATCTTCATTCTCGCTCGAACGCTGAGCCAGCCATCCGTCCTTACGCATTATCTGAGACCTGAGCCCGGGGTCAACGAGCCCAAACATAGCGGCTTCTGAAGAAAAAGAGCGATCGGCCGTACT
>JAYVNW010000963.1:0-2925 GCA_043758225.1 Candidatus Kuenenia sp.
TTTCCGAACTTGTTCCAGCGATCGAGTTTCCTCGCGCAGATCCATTTCGCCTTCTAATATTCGCATGACTTCGAGTACAACGGATGGCGGCAAACTGTCGCCTTTGGAACCTTTTCACGTCCCGCACTTCGAAGCGGAGACTAATTCCTCACCCCACCGGTCCAGCGTATCACCCCAGTACTCGGCCCTCGCGATGGAATCACCGCTGCGGTTGTTGCGGACTCGGCCACTCAAATCATCCAGCTTGTTGATGACCTGAAACTCCTGCATCTCTTTCAGAATTCGCAGGAATTTTTCTTCCTTGCGACGATCATAATAGGCTTCGAGATCATCCTGGATATCTCGCACCTTGTGACTTTGAGCTGTCTCCCGATCTGCAATTCGGACCGATTGATCCTTGACTCGCTGATCGAGAGATTTTTCAGTCACACCAAAGCCATCGAATAACGTGCGATTGAGATCTGTCGCCACATCGATTTGCTCTCGTGAAGCGGCTTTGAATCGCTTCACGAACGTGCTGTTCTCCAGGTCGTCCATAATCTTTTGCAAGTCTTCACGGACTTTTTCAAATTCCGCCAGCAGTTCAGTCTGCTCTTGCACGGCTTCTTCGACTTTTTCTTCTGCAGGAGTTTCCGGATTCTTCTTGTCATCCGGCGGAGGTCCGCCCTGGAGCACGGTCGTTGGCAATCCGAACTTGCCTTGGCTCGGCTTCTGCGGTTCAGACTTTTCGGCAGTGACAGGATTCTGCTTGTTGAATCCGGATTCCGTGTCCGTCAGTTTTGGAACGCTGGGAAGCGGCTGCTCTGACTTCTTTGCTTCACCACCTGGCTCGCCTTTTTGCGTCCCTTTGTTGTTGCCAGCCATCGGACCAGTTTTCTGATTCGCCTGAGCCGCTGTAGTGGCTTTCTTGCCAGGCGCCTTCGCGCCCTGTTTCAAAAGATCAGCCACTGACGGCATGCGGTTGTCGGCAATGTCACGCAGTCGCTGCAATCCGCCAGCCCATGTTTCCAGATGGCCTACCATCATTTCTTTATTGCGCAGAGCCTGCTTGAGGAGTTGATCGCCCTGATCAGTCACCGCAGTCAGACGCTGACCGTTGGCTTTTTCGGCTTCGGCCTGTTGTTCAATTTGTCGTCGCGTTTCCGGAGCGTTCAGCTGCTCCGCGCCCATTTGACGAATCTGTCGATTGGCATCGTGCAGCCGCATTTCTTCTTCGTACACGTCATCCGCCAGGCTTGCCCAGCGACGCAGTTGAGCCATCATCCAGACGGCATGTTGATCCGGCGACATCACGTGCAACACATACGCTGGAGAATAGATGCGACCGCGCTCTGGTTTGTAGTCCTCAACATACGACCGAACCTCAAGTGTCTGAGGGCGGATGTTGTCGGTTTCGGCACAGAAGGTTGCGGTCGCCGTCAGTCGTGTTTCTTCCGGAGTTCCGCCTTTAACCAACTTCTCGCCTGAATCTGGATGCGGATTCTGTATCGGGTGCTGCACGCCTTTCCATTCGATGCCGATATTCTTGACACCGAAGTCATCGCGGGACTGCAGATCGAATGTGATCGTGTCGGTTGAGATCACAACCTGCTGAGGTTCCTGTTGCTGAAAACTGATCTCTGGAGCGGCATCATCCACGGCGTTGATCTTCAGATTGAAAGTGTCTTTTGAGGTCAGACCCAATTCATCGCGCCACTTGAAATCAATGACTGTAGATTCTGATACGATCAGCGGAGCCGGGTGAATGCGGTTGCCTTCGACTGAGGCTTGTTCATTCCTGACCGTTGCGTCCGCCAGGTTCCGACTGATCTCCGCCTGGAATTCCGCAGTCGCGCCTTTCAGTACAGAAATTACTCCACCACGCACGTCGGCTTTAACCGAGCGGCTGTATTCCAGATAGTCGGGCAGCTTGATGGTCGCAGACAGCGAACTCAATTCCGGCCGGTTGGCGACTTCAACGGCGACTTCCTTTGTCAGGTCGCCAACACGAACATTCAAGTTGCCGTTATTCGTCTGAGCAGGCAATTGAAACTGATACGCCTGATCCTGCTTCGCCGCTTTCACCACTTGCTGACCATCGAACTTTGCCGAAGCTGCTGCTGGTGACCATCGTGTCGCATCGGACAATGCGGCATTCAATGAGAACTCTTCACCATGCGGCACAACCATTTGATTCGGCAGATTCTCAACTTGAGCGAACGTGTACCGATCGACATCTCGCCAGGGCATCAGCCAGCGAGCCATCGCATTGAATCCTGCGGCTGGCACAATTGCACAAGCCAGCAATGTCAGTACAGCAGGGACTGCGAAAACAGTCGCCCAGAACTTATGACGTGCATAAGGCACCGCGTCGGAAAAATCGCGTTCTCGAACAACCGCATCGACCTGCTCAATCGCGGCCTGAGCCAATCGCGTGCTTGCGCCAAGATTCTTGTCGCTATGAGCCAGCTCAACGACACCCAGCAGTTGATCACCCAATGCAGGAAATTTGTGTTTGAGCAGAATCGCAACCTGCTCCATGGTGCGCGTTCCCCAGACCCAGCGATGACACTTCAGAGGGAACAAAACCGCCATGCCGATTGAACCGGTCACCAGCAGCACTGTTCGCACCAAAGCGGGCGTGTCAATAAAGCGATCGATGATGAAGACGACAAGGTACGATGCGAGCAGCCCAAAAGCTCCCGCAAGAATGCCTTCGGCTACCTTGATGACACGCACCCGTTTCTGAAACTGAACCAACCGAACTCGTGTAGTTTCCGGAAGCTGCAATCCGTTTTCACTCATGAACAGTCGCTCCTGTAGCGGGAGTGTTTCTTAAGTCACTAAAGGCGGGCGGAATCAGTATATCCATCGCGTAGGACGTTCGGCTGCATCAAACTGACGACTACTTTTAGAAAACATCAGACAAAATCACCCTAAGTTTTC
>JAYVNW010000964.1:0-5737 GCA_043758225.1 Candidatus Kuenenia sp.
ACGACAGATCTGGTCCACGATACGACAGGGGACAACACGGTTCTGCAACTGAAGGCCGTCCAATCGCGCAGCGGAGTTATTGCGGATAGCACTCCATTATCGCTCAGTACTCCCGCTGTCATGGTCAATCCGGGGGATGTTGTTTTGGTGCAGGGGCGAATCAAAAAAGGCAGAACGGTGCCGGGAACTTCACTTCATCCAGTTCTGATCTTCGATTCTGACCTTGGCCCCGAGGGCGGTTTACGGCCAAAACTCACTCAGGAATGGCAGACTTTTGAAATGATTCGCCCAGTCGCAGCGGCCTCGGAATTTCGCGTCTCTGTTGCCTTGAGCGGACAAGCAGAAATCCAGCTGGATGACGTCAAGGTCCAGGTCCTGCCACCCGCAGAACCAAGGAATAGCCTGCAGTTAACGGGCGAAGAAGTCGAACTGCCAGAGACTAAATGACCTACAAGCTTCGTGAAAAAGCAGAGCTTTTAAACTACTGTGGCGGTCCTGGATTTGATAGCAAACAGACTCCATTTTGTGGAATTGCAGACCGCACTTGCGTCACATTTGGCAGTCGATATAACCCGGTTGGGAAAAGGGGTCAAAAACCAATCGTGTGATACTTTGCATAGGCAAATCGCAATTGGTTCCTGACCCATCTTCCCAGGCAATCAATGTACTTCCGACGACAATTTTGACACAAAGGTTTTAGAACGAATGCCAATCGCAACACCCAAACAATACGCTCAGATGCTCGACGCAGCTCAAAAGGGCAACTACGCATATCCAGCGATCAACGTGACATCGATCACTACGATCAATGCCGCATTGAAGGCATTTGCAGACTCCAAGTCTGACGGGATCATTCAGTTTTCAACGGGTGCTGGTGAGTTTGCATCTGGTCTGAACGTGAAGGACGCTGTTTTCGGAGTTCTGGTACTGGCAGAAGCGGCACATCGTCTTGCAGAAAAGCACAATGTACTCATCGGTCTTCACACCGATCACTGCCAGCCAAAGAAAGTCGATGGTTTCCTGAAGCCGTTAATCGCAGCTACGGCTGCTCGTCGTAAAACAGGCCAGGGGAACCTGTTCAACTCGCACATGTTCGATGGTTCTGAGCTGCCTTTGGACAAGAACATGGCGACCAGCAAAGAATTGCTGAAACTGTGCGCGGAAAACGACATCATTCTCGAAGTCGAAGCTGGGGTTGTCGGCGGCGAAGAAGACGGCATCGACCATTCAGAAGTTGCAAATGACAAGCTTTATACAACACCAGCAGACATGGTTGCTGTGCATGAAGCCCTGCATGGCCTCGGGCGATTTATGTTCGCTGCAACGTTCGGAAACGTACACGGTCACTACAAGCCAGGTGCCGTGAAGCTGAAGCCAGAGATCCTGCGCGACGGTCAGAAGGCTGTCACAGCCAAATACGGCAAGGACGCAGCTTTCGATCTGGTATTCCACGGCGGTTCCGGCACTCCAGCAGCTCAGCTGCAGGAAACCCTGGAATACGGCGTGATCAAGATGAACATCGATACTGACACTCAGTATGCATTCACACGACCTGTCGTGGACTTCATGCTGAAGCACTATGACGAAGTCATGATGATCGACGGTGAAATCGGTGCCAAGAAATCTTACGACCCACGCACATGGCTGAAACTCGGCGAAGCTGGTGTCTGCAAACGAATGATGCGTGCCTGTGATGAATTGAAGAGCACCGGAAAGTCGATCTTTGGTACTGTCTAGTGCTCTGCTAAAAGATTTTTAACCCAATTGAGCCTGGCGTCTTCATTGACGCGAGGCTTTTTTTGTCAATGTCCGGAGGAACTTATCAGATCTGAACGCTTTGGTTCGTCGGCCCACTCGCCAATGCCTCGATAAATTGTGCGACCTCCTGCTCGAGATTGACAATTCTCGCTTTAATGGCTTCGCTCAACTCCCCTTGCGCCTCAGTCTCGACGGCTAATGCTGCCTGAGTCAGTGACGTCACTCCAAAATAGCCTACAGACCCTTTCAGCGTATGCGCGGCCCGTCGCAGCCGTTTGTAATCACCAGCGTTGATTGCCGCTCGTATGTCAGCGATCATCTTCGGGGTTTCGGTCTTCATCAACTGGACAAACTCGGCCAATTCATCCGGACCGCACGACAGCAATTCTTTCAACTCCGACCAATCAATTCGGGGCAAGGGCCGCACCGAATCCGCAACAGCCTTCGCCATCATATCTGACGGATCGACGGGCTGAGCCTGCTGCAAAATCTGTGACGTCCCTGCCTTTTTCTCATTGACCTGCTCGGCCACTCGTCCGCCCGAATTCCGGGTCAGGTAAAGTGCGGGAAACCGTTCGATAGCGCGGTACATGTCTGCAGATGCGATGGGCTTTGAGACATAGTCATCCATGCCGACTTCGAGACAGCGTTCGCGGTCACCCTTAAACGCCTCGGCTGTCATCGCAATGATCGGGATATGGCCGCCGGACACACGTTCGAGTCTTCGAATTTCGATCGTCGCTTCATAGCCGTCCATGACAGGCATCTGCATGTCCATGAGAACTACGTCAAACTCCTGTTCGGCAATCAGATTGACGGCCTCAAGTCCATTCTCTGCCACGACAACCTGATGTCCGCGTGAGCGCAGCAATCCGAGGGCTACGCGGCGGTTGATTTCATTGTCTTCGACCAGCAACACTCGACGTGGCGGAATTCCCGATTCGCTGACGTGCTCAGGCTTTGTGACTGCGACGCGCGTGAACTGACCAAACTGCAGCAACACTTCGCTGAGCAATTCTGATGCGATGACCGGCTTCGTCATAAATCGCCCAATGCCATGTTTCTGACATTGATCTGCATCGACTGGCGAGGATCCGGATGAAATCATGATGATGGGGCATTGGCCTTGTTTCGTAAACTCGCCGATACTCTCAGCAAAGTGAAATCCATCTTCGCCGGGCATGTGATGATCCAGCAGAATCATTCGAATCGGCTGCCCCGATTCCTCGGATTCCCGGATCGCACGTCGAGCGGCTTCGGCGGAATCGGCGAGGATTGGCTGCATTTTCCAGAACTGCAGCATCTCACTCAGAATACGGCGGTTCGTCAAATTGTCATCGACAACCAACACGGGCAGATCCTGCAACCAATTGAGTTCCGCAGGTTCCCGCTGGTGTTGATTCTTCGCAACATCAAACTCGGCGGTAAAATGGAATGTCGAACCGCAACCGAGTTCGCTCTCCACCCAGATCCGACCATGCATCATCTCTACCAATTGCCGCGAGATCGTAAGCCCAAGGCCCGTTCCGCCAAATCGCCGAGTCGTTGACGCTTCGGCCTGCTCGAACGGACAAAAAATCTGCTCCTGCTTATCACGTGGAATTCCGATCCCGGTATCACTCACAGAAAAATGCAGTCGCACTTTGTCGGAGGTCGTCGATTCCAGATTGACATTCACAAAAATCTCACCGGCTTCTGTGAACTTCACGGCGTTGCCAAGCAGATTTACCAGGACTTGCTGGACGCGGCCTGAATCTCCGATCAGGTAATCCGGAATTTCGGGCGCAACGCGACCTGCGATCTCAATTCCTTTCTCTGCAGCTCGCAGCACCAGCATCTGAGTGGCTCGGGCAACACATTCTGAAATTGGAAAGTCTATACGTTCAAGTTCAAGCTTGCCTGCTTCGATTTTGGAAAAATCCAGAATGTCATTCAGCAGGCGCAGCAGGATATGAGCGGACTCATCGATCGTTGACAGGAAATCGCGCTGATGCGAGCGCAGTTCTGTCTGAGACAACAACTGTGCCATACCGATGATGCCGTTCATCGGAGTTCGAATTTCATGGCTCATGTTCGCAAGGAACGAACTCTTCGCACGGTTGGATGCTTCCGCAGATTCCTTCGCCTGTTGAATGGCTGCAAGCGTTCTCTTCTGGTCAGTGATATCCAGCACACCACAGATCACAGCCTTTCCGACACCCGTGTCGATGGGGCTGAGCCCGACTTTGACGGGAAATTCAGTGCCATCTTTGCGCACCGCGAACAAGTCCAGACCCGCGCCCATGTCTGGTGGAGTCGCATGCTGGAGGAACTGCTCGCGCCACGCAGGATGGCCAAAGCCAGAGCGATTGGGAATCAGCATTTCCAACGGCTGCCCAATCATTTCCTGTCGCGGGTATCCAAACAGATCTTCCACCCGGCGATTGACCCGCAGAATATTTCCCTCAGCATCGACGACAAGCATCGCAGTGGGTGCGGCTTCTACTGTTGCGTGAAATCGCTCCTCGGCTTGCTTCCGTTCTGTAATATCTTCCGCCAAACCAAGAAATCCGGTAATCTCACCGGCAGCCTTTTTCACTGCGGTCACCACAAGATTGACTGGAAACTTGCTGCCGTCCTTGCGGACATATGTCCATTCGCGACGATCGAATTGTCCATGTCTTGCATACGCGACGAAGACTTCAAAGCCTTCCACCGGGTATCCCAATTCACGAGTCAGCACCTGCCCGCGAGACTGCACTTCTTCCATCACATGAAACACAGCCGGGGTCAATTTGCCGACCATTTCCTCAGCAGAGTATCCCAACAAATTCTGTGCGCCACTATTAAAGACTGTGATCAGCCCGTTGACATCGGTCGCAATGATGGCGACCTGCGTTGAGGCATCCAGTACCCCTGCGAGCTGCGCATTGACCGTGGCCAGCGCCTGCTCCGATCGCTTGCGATCGGTAATGTCCCAGCAGACACCTGTCATTCGCAATGGCTTGCCCTGTTCATCGCGATAAACTTTGCCACGAGCGCCAAGTGAATGAAGACTTCCGTCCGGCCAGCTGACCTTGTACTCCGTGTCGTACGGCACATCTTCATCTACCGAGCGCTGCACAGCCCTGGAAACTGAGTCACGATCCTCCGGATGCACGATCGCCAGAAATCCGTCTAAAAGCCGCGGCAATGTTCCTCTTTTTCTGCCAAACAGTAAGGGTATATGATCATCCCAGGTAATTAAGTCATCGCCCACATCCCAATTCCAGGTTCCGACGCGAGCGGATTGCAACGCCAGATTCAATCGCTCCTCGACTCGCTCTGTCTGCTTCCGCGCCGCAGCTGCATCTTCCGCAAGGTTCATCGTGGCAAGACGTCGAGCCCTGGCCATATTCTCGGCAGCATCAAACTGCTCACTCACATCTCTTAGAAATGCACTGAACTCATAAACATCGCCGATCCGAATGGGCGAAATCGTCAACTCGACAGGAAACTCTTCACCCGAACGGCGCAGCGCGCTGAGGTCGAGCCGCTTGTTCAGTGCGGGGCCGTCGCCGGTCTTCAGGAAGTGCTTCAAACCATTCTCGTGAGCGTCGCGATAACGCGGTGGAATAATCAGGTCAGACAATTGCTGCCCCAGAACCTCGTCGCGTCGCCATCCAAAAATACTTTCGGCTTTGGGGTTCCAGTCCGTGACCGTCCCGTTCTCTGCAATCGTCACGACGGCGTCCAGCGAAGTGTTGACGATCCGTCGAATTCGCTCAGTCGTTTGATTCAGTGAATGCTCATGCTGCTTATGTTGCGAAATATCGATGATTGAGCTGAGTACGAACAAACCATCGGCAGTCTCAAAAGAGGTCAAATGTATTTCGATCGGAAATTCGACACCATCTTTGCGAAGACCAAAAAGTTCACGTTCCACAACAGCAGGTCGAATTTCTGCGACAACTTCGCAACTGTTACGCATCTGCAGATGCCGTTCACGAAAACTTAATGC
>JAYVNW010000965.1:0-2030 GCA_043758225.1 Candidatus Kuenenia sp.
AGGTCGGCCATTGATCTTTCGCCGCTAACAATTCCGGCAAAGTCGTGGATTGCCCCAATGCAATTGCACAGGTTAGAAGCAGTAAGCCAGGCAGGGATATCCTGAGAAATGTATGAATCATGGCCGTTGATCCTTTGTCGCGGAAGCCGCATCGGATTTCAGGAATGACGTTTGGCGTTCAAGTAATGCTTCAATTCCAGGAGTATTTGCTGCCGTGAATCCGAATTCAGCGGCATGGAATTCTGTCGTTACAAGCGTGCAGGAACTACCTTCGAGGCGAATTTGCAACACACGTCCGCCGTCAACGACATCGCAGCTTTTTATCGAAGCAACAAACAGCATCGGTGACTGCGGCATGGCTGATACGGCATTCTGCATTACATCAGAATCGACCAGGATCGTGACTGGCACCGAATTAATGATGAGCGGCATGTCTGCCTTGAGTTCGTTACCTGACCTGATCAGCACTGATTCGAAGACAAACCATTTTCCACCAAGTGACTCTGCAGCTGTCTCGGCTTTTGCGGCTTCAAGTCCGCCACTTGTGTTGGCACAATCAGATGCCAGCGAAATAAAATCCCTGGTACTCAATCCCTGCAACGCCTTCGTCTGCAGCAAGAGCGAGTTAGCTCGACGAGTTTCCGCGTCGTCCCGACGAAGAATCTGCCCGGCCGCGACTGCTTTCGCGAGCGAATCGCCCAGTTTTGACATATCCTTTCCGACGAGAGCTTTCTCCGCAACGTCCATTTCACGACGCCATGTCTTGCGAGCTTCATCGATTCGTCGCTGAGTGACGACCCACCAGCCAGTCGCAGCGATCAACACGACTGCACTCAGCATCAGTAGGCGAAACGGCGTCACGATGCGTCGCGCGATGACAGCGATGCTGGGACGTGGCACTCGGACAACAGGTTCTTCGACAAGTATAGGTTCTGAGACCAATGCTTCCGCCTGTGCATTTTTGCGATGCGGACTTCCCGTGCGGAAACGTTTCGAAGTTACGCCTGCCACATCAGCAGCGTCATCTTGCGGAGAATCGGCGTCACTGCCTGCCTCCGATCCGCCTCTCCCTGATGGCGACTTCGCCGAGGGAGCGTTCGTTGATGCTCGAGACTCGGGTGTTGGTTCGGACTCACCAACGACCAAATCACGCACAATCACACCCAGACGATTCGCAATTGATCCGTCGAGCACTTCGCTTCGCACTCGTTTTGTGGCGGGATACACATTTACAGGCAGCACATAGATTCTGGCATCGCATGTTGAGCAGGTTGCAGTCTGCCATGACGCTCGACGAATTCCGGTGACGCGATGGCCACAGTCACACGGCAATTCGAACGGAACAACGATATCTTTCGTTGCCGTCCCGAAGAGACGTGCTTTCGCTTTCGACAGTCTGGCTTTCAGGCTGGTCATGCAGTTGCTGGTGTTACAGTACGTTCAGACAGGGCTCTGTGCGGCAGTGAGATTCCCCCCTTGCCGAACGACGATGATTGTGCCGATTCTTTCCTCACAATGCTATACTGCGGGGGGTGTTTTCAACCCTAGTCATTGGAGTGGTTGCCTTGCGTCAACCGTGGACTCAGTAAATCCAGTTCGAAGATCTTTCGTTGCCGCTTGCGAATGTTTGATAGCGCACTTTACTGTCGGCCAGGCATCAATCAGACGACTGGCCTTCGCTCCCCTCGCGTGGGAAATTGGTTTCTGCCGTCTGCATTAATGTAATTCCAGCACAGCTTCAACTTCCACTGGCACGTTGTACGGCAATGAACCCATACCGACGGCGCTGCGAGCTGCGCGGCCGGCGTCGCCGAAAACTTCGATCATCGTGTTGCTGAAACCGTTCATCACTGCAGGATGCTTTTGAAACTCTGGTGTGGAATTTACAAAGCCCAGAACTTTCACGACTCGCTTCACGCGATCAAGACTTCCCAGGGACGCTTTAATGGTGGCTAACATCGTGAGGGCTACCGTTCGAGCGGCGGCGGCTCCTTCTTCTTCGGTCATTTCCGAGCCAACGCGGCCAGTCA
>JAYVNW010000966.1:0-12392 GCA_043758225.1 Candidatus Kuenenia sp.
CGATGTAATTCGGCTGTTTTCTTTCCAGTCTCTTCGGAAGCGCGATGACATCTCCTGAAGTCTCCGAGTCGATTTCACTTGCTCAGAAATCCCCCGACCCTGTTTCGTCCACAAATCCCAAATCGGGCGAAATTCACCATCAGGCGTTCTGGCTTTGGGTGTTGTGTCTGACTGGTGTTGATTACTTCAGCACACTGGCGTATCAGCCATCCATCGCCATCACTAGTGCCGGCCGTCTGGCACCGGTCGCAACGATCCTGCTGGTTTTGGTGACACTGTTTGGCGCTGTTCCTATCTATTGTCGCGTCGCACAATCATCTCCGCACGGCCAGGGCTCCATTGCCATGCTGCAGAAATTGGTGCACGGTTGGTCTGGGAAGTTTCTGGTGCTGACTCTATTGGGATTCGCCGCCACAGACTTTGTGATCACGATTACCTTGTCAGCTGCAGATGCCGCAAAACACCTGATCGAAAACCCGTTCTTCAGGAACGTACCTCAATTCTTTCACAGCCAGATTGGAATCACGCTGGCGATGATCATGGCATTGGGAGCTGTTTTTCTGAAGGGCGTTCGCGAAGTCATCGGTGTAGCGGTTGTGCTCGTTGCCATCTATCTTTTAATGAACATCATCGTCATTTCTGGCGGGCTCATCACTCTGATGCACGAACCGCAGCATATTTCGGAATGGTGGAACAAACTCAGCGCTGGCGAGGTTGGTATTGCTGAACTGCATTCAACTGCAACTCATGAAATTTCCCATGTTCCATCCGATGCCGCAGACACGCCGCCAACGGTTCCGCTCACGTGGTATTCCGGGCTGTTCATGAGTGCGTTGCTTTTCCCCAAACTCGCGTTGGGGCTGAGCGGCTTTGAAACTGGTGTCGCAGTCATGCCGCAGATTAAGGGCGACCCAACGGATACAGAAGAAAATCCGACCGGTCGCATCAAACGAACAAAGTGGCTTCTTATTACGTCCGCTTTGATCATGTCTGTCATGCTGATCGGATCTTCAATTGTCGTCACAACGCTAATTCCAATTTCGGCACTTGCGCATGGGGCACCGGCGTATGAAAGAGCGCTGGCCTATCTCGCACATGCAGAGGGCGGCATTAAGCTATGGCCGTTCTTCGGCGACACGTTTGGTACACTTTATGACATCAGCACAGTGGCGATACTTTGCTTTGCAGGTGCCAGCGCACTTTCCGGGCTGCTGAATCTGATTCCTCGATACCTGCCGCGATTTGGTATGGCCCCTGACTGGGTCTCAGCAACTCGGCCGCTTGTCTGCGTGATCATCGCCGTTTGCGTTGTCGTAACGTTTGTGTTCAGTGCGTCTGTGGAAGCCCAGGGTGCGGCATACGCAACCGGCGTGATGATGCTGATCATCAGTGCATGTATCGCCGTTGTGGTTGAACGTTATTCTGCAAACGCAGGGTCGTTCATGAAGCGGATACCATGGCGGACGGTTCTGATTGGGGTTGTGTTTATTTACACCGCGATAGACATCATGATTGAAAAGTCAGAGGGTCTGGTAATCTCAACTTTCTTCATCGCTGCCATCATAGGAGTTTCATTGATTTCACGAATCGTCCGCAGTGACGAATTGCGACTCATCGGTTTCCGATTCAAGGATAAAGACTCAAAGTTCCGCTGGGACACTTTGCAGCATTTGGAAATTCCCGTTCTGGCACCGCATCGACCTGGCGGCAGGACACTGGACGAGAAAGAACGTGAACTGAGAATCTGGCATCATCTGGACGCTGACATTCCGGTCGTCTTCGTAGAAGTGTCGCTGGGGGACACGAGTGATTTCTTTCACGAACCAATTCTCGACATTCGACATGAAGGTGGCCGTTACGTCATTCGCGTGAGTCACTGCACTGCAATTGCTCCGACGATCGCCTCGATGGCACTATCATTGAATGGGACGACAAAACCGATTGAAGTGCATTTTGGATGGTCCGATGAAAGTCCGCTGAAAATGAATCTTGGATTCCTGTTATTTGGCGAAGGCAATGTTCCGTTCATCGTGAAAGAACTCCTTCGTGAGGCTCAGCCAGGTGAGGCGATGAGGCCTCGTGTCATCATCGGATAAGGCTTCTCGCTGCAATGACCGAAATCTCGCCCAACATCATCGTCATGATGATGCCGGAGCGAGTCCTTTTGGCAGCGGGAACTTCCCGGCATGGAGTGTGCTCTCTATGTACTCCACGTTCATCCGCCTTGCTCTGTCGCAAGGCTCAACGTCTCAATTAGATCTGAGCAACACCATAGGCACGATCAGCAGGAGTCCCGATCAAGGAACGCTTCGCTGGCAGTGGAGCTCGAACATTGCTTGTCCCGGACGACGATTCGCTCGCACGATTGTTGATTAACTCACTTGACTGATCATTAAAATAGGGGCGACGAAGATCAAGATCATTTGAGTTGTAACTTGATGGCATCAAATCTTTGACAGGATTTTGAATTCCGGATCGTTGCATCCCATGATCGTTTCGATTCCGGTATTCCTCGCCGCGAAACGGGTCGGCGGCAGTCGAACGAGTTGTACGCGATGACCATTTGCTCTGTGCTTCGTATCCTGGGTTTGAATAGGGACGATTGTTGGGATATTGATTCAAGCGACACTCACCGTTCGTACAATTTGAATTTGAGGTCTGGCCGATCACCGGACCACGGGTCGTGCACCTGCCATCGGCGCAATTTCCAGTCGAACAGTTTCCAGTCGAACAGCTGTCTGTCGTGCAACTTCCGTTTGCACAAGGTGATGTTTGACCGTAGTTTCTATTGTTCCAGTTCGGTCCGTTTCCTGCAAATTGATTGATTGACGCAGGACGAGCTCCAGTCCACTGTTGCGGCAATGGCAAACCGAGAAAAGTTTCTGGTGCCCCCATATTGGCCGGAGCACCTCCGTATGGTGATCGAAAGTTTTGCGCTTGCACAAAAGTCGGAGTCACTAGAAAAACCATAACACTCAGCACTGAAACAAGATTGAAAGTTTTCATGGTATTGCATTCCCTTGATTTCGAATCAATTTGAATTGACACGTCAGTTGGCGATCATGTCCAGGTTCGCGATCGTCTCGATTCCACACCGAGACATTCGAACTCTGCAAAACAATAATTGCGAACAGTGTGCCAGAATCCCAGCGAAGCGTTTTCTTCAGAATAAACGCAGAATTCAGTTGCCCCGTATCAATTGGCAGACGCGACTTACGTCAATATGATGGCATCAGTCGTCGAACTGATGCCGTTCACTGAATTTCTCCGCGAGTCTGCCGTTCCTTTGAAAGATTGAGATATGACAGTCCCTGTAGTTCTGCGCCGCGAATGGGCGATTCGGGTTGCTTCAATTGTCACCTTTTTGACCTTGGACACTGTTGCGTCACAATTCGCAACGGCAGGTGAAGCAATCGCGGTCGTATCGACTACTGAGCCATCTGCCATCCATGTCGATCTGGCACAGGACTGGCCGTGGTGGCGTGGACCGTCTCGCAATGGGATCGCGAATTCTGACCAGCATCCGCCAGTAACGTGGAGCGAATCTGAAAACATTGTTTGGAAGGCGAACCTGCCCGGCCGCAGCCATGGAGCTCCGATCATCGTCGGTGATCAAGTCGTTGTGACTGCAGCAAATCATGAGAGAAAAGTACAAAGCGTGTTGTGCTTTGATCGCACGACGGGCAAGCCGTTGTGGGAAACTGTCGTCCATGAAAATGGCGTGGATGTTAAAGGGAATGAAAAGGCATCAATGGCGTCAGCAGCGGCGGCGTGTGACGGGGATCGCTTCTTCGTCAACTTTCTCAGTGGCGACTCTGTCTACATGACAGCTCTCGATCGGCAAGGCAAAAAGGTCTGGCAGACGAAACTCTCCGCATACGTCAATCATCAGGGCTTTGGATCATCGCCGCTGTTGTATCAGGATCTCGTAATCGGCGTTTCTGACAACAAGGGGGGCGGTGCAATCGTAGCACTGAACCGCGCAACCGGGGACATCGTCTGGCAGAAGACGCGGCCGGCAAAAGCGAATTATTCATCTCCCGCTATTTTCAATGTGGCTGGCAAGGATCAAATGTTCCTGACCGGTTGTGACCTGGTCACCAGCTACGCTCCGCTCACGGGCGAAATCCTTTGGGAGATCGAAGGCGCGACAACGGAATGCGTCACGACAACCATTACCGACGGCCTGCGAATTTTTACGAGCGGCGGATATCCTAAGAATCACGTCGCAGCGGTCGCTGCCGACGGCTCAGGCAAAATCGTCTGGGAAAATCCAACGCGAGCCTACGTTCCGTCGCTGTTGACCCGCAGCGGATATCTTTACGCCGTCATGGACGCCGGAATTGCGATGTGCTGGAAAAGCGATACTGGTGAAGAAGTCTGGAAAGGTCGTTTGAGCGGAACATTCAGCAGTTCTCCGGTGATGGTCGGCGATCTGATTTATGCCTCGAATGAAGAAGGCCAGACATTTGTGTTTAAGGCGTCCACGGAGAAACTGGAGATCATCGCGACCAATAAGCTCGGCAACAGCGTCTTCTCAACACCCGCCATCTGCGGCGGAAAAATCTACCAGCGCGTCGCGCATGATGTTGATGGAAAACGCCAGGAAGTTCTATATTGCATCGGGGAGTAGTGCCATTCTTCCCTGCGTCATCTTCCTGCTCTCAATCCTGATCTTACTCTTATCTATAAGAGTAATCGACTGGCGGGGTATGATCATGATTAAGATTAGGAATGGTAGCTGCTTGTGAGCTTCTCACGTCTTCGTCAAGTCCTCGCAACAATCGCTGTTTTTTTTGCGGTATTTTATCTATCTGCTGGTTGTTCACGACAAGCATCAAGCGGTGTTAGCCCGCCCGAGACAACTGCGTCGGAGAAGGAGCCTGGCACCGACGCAGATCCGCCGTCCGCAACGAATCCCGCTGTTTTGCCCGGCATTGTACGCTGGGAAACCGTACCTCCCCTGAAGCACGATGTTGCCATTATGGAGAGCGTCTTCTGGGAACCAGCTGACACAGACAGCCTGCGTGCTTTGATCTTCACGACACCGCACATCAAAGGCAGTCGCGTGCTGGAAATTGGCACCGGAACAGGCTTGGTATCGCTGTGTTGTCTTCAGGCAGGAACCGCACACGTCGTCGCCACGGATTTAAATCCGAATGCTGTCCACAACGTTCGTTATAATGCCCCGAACTTTGCGACTCCCGATCATCTTGATGCCAGACTTGTTCCGAGTCGCAGTCCAAATGCATGGACCGTCATCAAGCCGGAGGAGCGATTTGACTTTATCATCTCGAACCCGCCCTGGGAGGATCAGAAACCGAAAAGTGTCGCCGAGTTTGCTCTCTACGACCCTGATTTTTTGCTGCTGGATTCGTTAGTGAAAGGTGCCCGCGACAGACTGAAGCCCAATGGTCGAATGTGGCTGGCTTACGGCTGTGTGACAGCCATCCGTCGTATTGAAAATCTCGCAAAAGCCGAACAACTGAATTACACTCAGTTGGACAAACGATCTCTGGATGAACTGCCGGAAGTCTTCTTGCCCGGCATGTTGCTGGAACTGTCGGTGCCCATTCAGTAGCAAAAATTAATTCACCCAGCCCGCATGTTGCGGCCGCACGAATCCCCAAAAAGCAGCTAACGCATCGGCCGCTTCTTCGATGTCAGTGATCTCGCCCCAACCGCCATTGCGAAGAAACGCATGCGCAAATTCGTGAGCGATCACATACTTCGCAAATTGTTCCGAAGCCGTCTCGAGTTTTGGTCGCAACACAACACAACGACTACCACTTCCCAACGGTCCCGGCGTCGGCATCCACAAAGTCCAGCCAACGCCCGGTTCATAGTTGTCAATCGCTACGCCAAAACGCTCATCCTGCAGAAAGTCCTGCTGCACGTCAGACGGCAGTTCCTGAAGAACCTGCAGAACCCATTGCTGCAGGCTCGGGTAACCAGAAAAGGGCGCGATGTATAGAGAAAACACCATACTATCCCCGCCCGTTTGGCTTTGAAGAATCGTACCCAGAATTTGCAGTTGACCTGACTGCTCCGACGTCGGACTGCCAGGCATGGAGAGTCTTCCTTAGTCGTTCGACCAGCTCATTGTTGATTGCTGCAATGTTCTTTGTCTCACCGGGATCACTGGCGAGGTTGAACAATTCAAGCGTGTCACGGTCAAACCATTCGATGAGTTTCCAGTCGCCGTCAAGAACCGCCGCGCCGGGCGCGCCGCCTTGATTACCATAATGAGGATAGTGCCAGAACAACGGACGACTGCTGGTTGGCTGGCCGGATTTCAGTGACGCCATTTGACTCACACCGTCCTTGTGATGATCGGGTTCCAGCGGCAAACCGGCGGCTTCCAGAATCGTAGGAAAATAGTCGGGACTAATCACACGAGATTCATTCAACATCCCCGGCGAAATCACGCCCGGCCAGCGCATGATGAGTGACACACGATTGCCGCCTTCGTAGAGCCAGCCTTTGCCGGCTCGCAGTGGAAGATTCGACGTCGGTGAACCTTCGCTGGTTGATAAGCCGCCATTGTCGCTGGTCATGATGATCAGCGTGTCTTCGGCAAGTCCGAGTTCATCCAGTTTCGCGACAACTTTTCCAACAGCCTGATCCATGGCATCGACCATGCCTGCATACACCGCGTGATCCTGAGTCAATCGAACCTTGCGGGGCGGTTCATCACCGAAGACATCCGTCTGTTTGAGATGTGATCTTCTTTCCTGGTATTTCTCGGCGAGGTCTGGTCGTGCCATCAACGGCGTGTGAACGTCGTAGAACGGCAGGTACGCGAAGAACGGCTTGTCGCGATTGTTTTCGATGAACATTGCAGCTTCCGACGCGAGGCGATCCGGCAAGTGTTCACCTTCCGGACCGTCCGGCAGTTTTGGGTTTCCGTACGGAGAAAAATACTTCTTGCCTCCATATGGACCACCTCGTTCCAAGCCGCCCATATTGATATCGAAGCCCTGATCCTCGGGCGAAAATCCGTCACCGCCGAGATGCCATTTACCGGCGAAAAACGTAGCATAACCGTGAGCCTTCAGAGCCTCAGCAATTGTAACGTTTTCGAGTGCCAGATGTTCCGCATACGGTGCTGGCAAATGTGGCGTGTTGCGTTTCCATGTGTCCGGTTGAGCCGCACCGATGTAGTCCGTTATGCCCGTGCGCTGCGGGTACTGGCCCGTCATGATGCTGGCTCGAGTCGGCGAACAGACCGGACACGCCGCGTACGCGTTCGGAAACAATGCGCCTTGTTTGGCAAGTTGATCCAGATGTGGCGTGTCGTAAAAAGTGCTCCCATAACAACCAAGATCACGCTGGCCCAGATCATCGACCACAAAGAAGACAATGTTGGTCGGGCGTTTGGCATTTATTCGCACAGAAACCGGCGTTGCTTCGGCGAGCGGGGCGGCATCAGCCCCCCGGTACAATTCGTCCCAATTCGATCGATTTGCCGCCTGAGCCTCCTTTGCTTTCTGCTTCTTCTTTCCAGCCTTCTTACCTCCTGCCTTTTCAGAACCTTGGCCGTTTACGGTTGGATTATTCACTGTCGGCAAAAGCGCCGCGAGCTGCACTTTCAGAATCGCATGTTCCGGCAGCGCTGCGACGTTTGTCCATTCGTACGGATTGATTGTGTGATCGTAGAGTTCTTCGCCGCCGTCGGCGTATCGAATATATCGCCAACGATCATTATGATCTCCGTCCGGTTTCGCCATCTTGATTCCAGCCGGTGGAATGTCGCTGAGATCTCCATCTTTCGTTGGCGGGAGCCTTATCTCATCCAATGGATGCATGTCAAAGTACTTCTTCGGGACGTTCCATGGCATGCGCGGTTTATGAAAACCGGCGGTCAGAAAAAATGGCTTCTCGTGGGACTTGCTCAATTCACCAATCACGTAATCGGCAATGCCAGTATCAGGCACGGCTTCATCGCCTGCATTCAGCACGCCGAACTTGATTCCACCGATGCTGCGATCTTCGAGCTTCGCACCTGCAGAATTGTCACCGCGTTCGGGTCCGCCAGTTGCCGTCCATTGTTCCGGAAATCCAAGTCCGCAATGCCACAGTTTGCCCATGCCGAGCGTTTCGTATCCAGCCTTGCGAAACTGTGTCACCAGCGACTGTTCTGCGTTGATCGCGAGCCCGAATGGCTGACCGTTGTCATAGATACCAATGGTTCCAGGCCTCATCCCAGACAACAACGCCGCGCGCGATGGATTGCAAACCGGTGCTGCACAATGAGCGTTCGTAAACGTCACTCCCATTTTCGCGAGGCGATCAATGTTGGGAGTCTTCGTCTGCGGATTCCGCCCTAGATGTCCGACCCCATGATTCAGATCGTCCACCGCGATGAACAGGACGTTGGGTTTTGTCTTGTCATCTGCAACGACAGTCAGACAAGTCATCAGCAAAACAGCAAACGCCGTCACGAACGTGGGAAACAAATCACGCATAGGTTGGTCCGATTGTTGAGGACTTTGAACAGCAAGTTAACATCGTATCGAATGAACGGGCATCTGTCGTTCGTACGGCAGGTATACGCCACCACGATCATCGGCCGGCAAGCACCTTCGCGTAGACTTCGCGGATCTGTCGCGTCATGTTCTGATGCCGAAACTGCTCAGTAAAGCGATCCTTACCAGTCGCACCCAAACGCTGACGCAACGTGGCATCCTGAGCCAAACGAATCATCGCTTCCGCAAGTTGCGGCACGTTGCGTGGTTCGACAAGTAAACCAGTCTCATCGGGAATGCAAACTTCCGGAGCGCCATCGATTGCGAAACTGATCACAGGCTTGCCGGCAATCGAGCCCTGTGGCAAAACCCGCGCGAGTCCTTCCCAGACGCTCGTATGAACCACAACATCCATCGCATGCAGATATTCGCCAACAGCTTCGGGAGCAACCAAACCTGCAAACACGAAATGTTTCGTCAGCCCCAGTTCGGCAATGCGGGCTTGAAAATCAGCTTTCAAAATTCCATCACCGACAAGCAGGAAACGCACGTTCGGAACTGCTTTTACAACCTGTGGAGCTGCTTCAATGAGATATTCGTGCCCTTTCAAATGAAACAGCCGAGCAACTTTTCCCAGCACGATATCTGTCGGTGCGAGCCCCAGTTCGGTGCGAAGAATTACGGGATCACGGCGTGGTGTGAGGAAGTGATCTACGTCCATGCCACTGTAGATGGTCGTAAATTTGTCGCGACTCGCGATGCCAGCGTCCACGTACTGATCAATCATCGCATCGCAAACGGTAATGTAGTGCTGGCACCAGCGGGCAGCGCGCCGCTCAGCCCACTTGTAGGCTGTTTGAGCCACAACATTCTGACCATAGTGAAACGACGCGCCGTGGATTGTATGGACCGACGGAATGCCCAGCTGATGTGCGGCAAGTCGGCCAAGGATGCCGGCTTTGGAACTATGCGTGTGTACCAACTGCGGCGCGTAGTCTGCAAATGCGCGACGTATGGCTTTCAGAGAACTCCAGTCCTGCAATGGATTCAGGCTGCGTCGAAGTTCGGGCAGCACACGCAAGTCGAGACCGCGTTCTCGGGCTTTAGGTTCCAGCGAGCCTTCAGGGCCAAGTCCAGGCCCGGTAATCAGACAAACTTCGTCGTTGAACAGATGGTGCTGATCATCGACGTTGAACAGCGTATTTTCCTGAGCACCACCGATGATCAGTCGAGTAATGATGTGGGCGATTCGCATGGAACAATCGAAATTTGTCTAAGGTGTGAAGTATTCCACGAGTTGAACCGTCAGAGCGGCGTTTTTCACCGCACCACTTTGCGACCGAAGCAGCTCCGTAGGACAGGCTTCCAGCCTGTCGATTTGAGAGTGACAGGCAGGAAGCCTGTCCTACGGGATACTATTCTACTGGTTCCGTTTCTTCATCAGGAATTACCGGTTGCTGATTATCGAAGTATGGAGTCTGCAGTTCCACGGAACCTGCCGGAGCACCAGAAACAAACTCAGCTGGCTGTGTTCCTAAACTCGGGTCGTCAATCCCATGAGTTCTCGCCTGCGCATGCAGCATGGCATCAGTGTAGGCTTCAGGGCACCATTTTCCTTCCTGAAGATAGATGTTATTGAATTCCAGCAATCGACCAGTCGCAAGATTCAGATTTGTGATCGCTTTATTGTACGCAACGACTTGCTGATAATAAGCTCCTTCCGCAGTCGCGACACTCGCCTGAGCTCGCAGAACAAGGTCCAGCGTCAATGTCCCGACATCTCGCTCGGCGTCGAGCAATTGCACGCGTTCCTTCGCCGCCTCCAGACGACTGAGATTGGACTGTGCTGCAGTATATGCAGCAGCAACATCCTGAATGGCATTGGTAATGTCATGAGCAATGCTGCGTTCCTGAGCCGCAAGCACGGCAGTGGCTTTTGCAACCTGCAATTCGTAGTTGCGTGCCTGACTTCGCGCCTGACGAAGACCAATCGGCACATTGAATTGCATACCGACAGTCCACGAGTTCAAATTGTCGTGTGTCATTGATCCTAGGGCATTATTGGTTGGCGTGCCCAATATTGGATCATAAACACCCTGGCCTCCGAGGGTATCGCCGAAACCGAGACGATTGTAGCCAGCCACTGCATTGAGACTTGGACGCACGAGACTGCGTGCAGCATCAAGTTGCAACTGCAGACTCTTGATCTGCCATTTCTGACGACGTAATTCAACTCGCTGCGTCAGGCCGTCAACCAGACATGCCTGCCAATCGGGTTTCAATTCCGCGACGATCGGTTCTTCTGCGGGACGCAACACCGTACTGTCATTCATGGGCAGTCCAACCAGGCGACGCAATTCCGATTCCGTCTGGTACAACTGATTCAGCGCAAGTTCCAGATTCGCTTTTGTTTCGTAGAGGCGGTCCCGTGCTTGAAGCTCGTCAGCTTTCTTTAGAGTGCCAACTTCCAGTTTCGTCTGCGCCTCACGCCATGTTTGGAAAGCACTTTCGTAAGCAGTCACACTGGTGTCATATTGTCGATAGGCAAGATACAAATCCCAATACGCATTCTCGATGTCACGCAAGGCCGTTCGAACTGAGATCTCGAAGTCCGCGAGAGACAAATCCTGGTTGATCCTCGCAATCGAAACACCCTGGCTGACCCCGGCGATGGAGCCGAATGCTGGATTCGTTGGACCTGCAACTCGAGTGAAATCAACGCCGCTTCCAGCGAGAAGTGGCTGAGTAAATGTAGCTCCCAAAGAACCTGTGTATGCGGATTGGTAATAATTCTGAGGACTGTTCGAGTATGAGTCAGCCCAGTTGCTGCTGACGGAAACATTAGCACCTGTTGCAAACGCTTTCGTGAGCGAGGTATTGAATGCACCTACTTGATTGTCGTACGCTTTGATCGGAGTAACAGGACCAAACCCGCTGGAATTCTGGCGATTCGTGCCACCGTTGAAAGTGAGGCTGGAATTCAGTCGCGTATCGAAATCTGAAAGAGCCGCATCCATGCCTCGGCGACCAAACAGAATCCCCGTTTCCTGAATGGCTGAATCATAGACAGAAGCCACTCCCGCTGGATTGGTCAGAACAACCTTCGATCCAACTCCGCCGAGTGCAGTCGTTTCGATAATCTCGTTGTGTGAAAGTGCGGCCAGCATCATTTCGTGCAGCGTAATTTCACGAACTTCATCATCGACGTTGCGCTGAAGGTTACGAGGCTCGCTGCTGATCTGGACTGCGTGAGCAGTGATATTGTCGAGGGCCGCGTGTTCGATCGCCGTGTTATGGTCTCTATACGACGTAATCGGTTTGTCGCCGTCCCAATACTGCAATTCGCCGGGTTGCTTCTTTCGATGCATCGAACAGCCCGAAAGCATCATCGAAGTTGAAATGGCACCCGCCAGGATAAGTCGATGCAGGCGAGCTCCATTCAAGGTCCCGGATTGCGGGCACAAAGCGTTCTGCACTTTTCGCTGCCCAAACAATCGGCGGACTGGTCGCGAAAGACCCGCGAACAAATGCTGGATTCGAATTGCAAGATAGTCGTAGGCGAATGATTTCATGTGACGTCCTTGCCCCCACGAATTGCCGCATGCCATTCCGTAGCGTAGCAACTTCCAGAGCTGCTCAGCCAGCGAAATTAAAATCTGTAAAGCAGGAACATCCATGCCCCGGATTAACACAGGAACGGGCGAATCGCTGCATGCTGCAGTTTCCGCTCAAGCAACAATTCAGTTACAGGAAGTATCGTCGTCGCTTTTGGTACGACATGAGGATGCATCACCAGGACCATATTCCGTATAGACCATTCCCAGGCGCTTCTTCAAAAAGACGACCTCACCCGCATCATTTCCCTCAACGGCATGACCGACAAATTGCAACAGGTACCCGCCGAAAAAACAGGCACAGGGCCAC
>JAYVNW010000967.1:0-3944 GCA_043758225.1 Candidatus Kuenenia sp.
GATCCGCAACGATTTTCAATAGGGATGGTTGGTATCTTTTTTGGCGGAACGCAGTCAACGCCCGAAGTACAAAAAGAATTCGGTCTGGCAGGAACTGCCGCACGGTAATCAGGAATCTGCCGGTGACCAAAAACGCGTTCGGCAAGTTCCCGCAGGATTTTCGCGATCAGGCAACTTTTGCGACAATCTCCAGTGCACTCAGGGGCTGGTTTTCGACTCAGTGCACAAAATACGAAGGATGCTTTAAGATTCCCGGTCTGTTGTTCGCTGTGTCTGAATATGTTCCCGGCACTATTCCACCGAAAGTGAATCATGCCAATTGAAGTGCGGTGTCAATGCGGAAAGAAGCTCAAGGCTCCAGACAGGCTGGCTGGTCGCATCGTTGCCTGCCCGGGCTGCAGTTCCCAAATACAGGTCCCCGCCTTGGCGGAAACACCAGATGACGACGATTTTGAAGACGATGCACCTTTCATGCCGCAGCCGCCTGCACAGCGATCTGCATTTGGCTCACCCCCGCAGTTTTCCGCGACACGTGCTCCACGACAGCAGCAACAGGACGATCAACGATACTCCCTGAGAGAATTCGTTGAAGAAACAGCTCAACAGGATCACGGCCAGGGATTTTTCGAATTGGAAAGTCCCTACATGCTGGAAGTGAATCTCAACGGTATGGTCTGGACCAAAATGGGGTCCATGATTGCCTATGTTGGAAACATCAAATTCGTCCGCGAAGGGATACTTGAAAAGGGTCTCGGCAAGCTGCTGAAAAAGGCCGTCACGGGCGAAGGTACGAAGCTCACAAAGGCCGAAGGGCGTGGACGGCTCTATCTGGCCGATGCTGGTAAACGGATCAGTATCCTGAATCTGCAGAATGAATCTATCTTTGTGAACGGCAATGACCTGTTGGCGCTGGAACAGGGAATTGAATGGGACATCAAGATGATGTACAGCATCGCCGGAATGATGGCCGGGGGATTGTTCAACGTGAAGTTGTCGGGCACCGGCATGATTGCCATGACGTCGCATTTTCAACCGATGACTCTGCGTGTAACTCCCGATCAGTCGGTGACAACCGATCCTAACGCAACCATCGCCTGGTCCGGAAATCTGACGCCGGAATTCAAGAAGGACATCTCCCTCAAGACATTTTTCGGGCGAGGCAGCGGAGAATCCATCCAGATGCACTTCCGAGGCAACGGCTTCGTCGTGGTGCAACCATACGAAGAAGTGTACTTCCAGGCCAAATAACCGAAAGTTGTGTCGCTGTGCTCAAACAGGAAACACCCGAACTTACGCTCCTGCAGATCTCGGACCTGCATTTTGGACCTCCCTACGTTGAAAAAGTAGGCGAAGCTGTAGTCCGAATCGCGCCGGCATTGAATGCGGACGCCGTCATCATCAGCGGCGATCTGACTCAACGTGCCAGGCGGGAACAGTTTGAAGCTGCGAAAGAATTTCTATCTCGGTTGCCGGATGTTCCTCGCCTCGTAATTCCCGGCAATCACGATGTGCCTTTGTATCGTGTTTACGAGCGAATGGTTGATCCGCACAGGCTTTACCGTGAGATCATTTCTTCGGATCTCAATCCGGTCCTGCGCGTCAAGGGAGCAGTCATCGTTGGCGTGGATTCCACAGCACCGCGCACAGCGATCAGCAATGGTCGAATCACACAATCGCAACTGGACGAATGCAGGAAAGTTTTTGAAAACACACCTCCGGATTCAATTCGGATCGTCGTTGCTCATCATCATTTTACTCCTGCCCCGGATTATCTCCGAGACACGATGATGCAAAAAGCGAAACGCGCGATGCAACTTTTTGACGAGTTGCATGTAGAAATGATTCTGGGCGGCCACTTGCATCGCGCATACGTCGGGAATTCATTGGATTTCTACCCAGGGTCGCATAGGGATCGCGGCATTATCATTGCTCAGTGCGGAACGACAACTTCGCGAAGAGGCCGAGGCCGCGAGAGAGAAAAGAACTCGCTGAATCTCATCGAAATCTGTAAAAGCACAATCACCATCACTCACTACATGTACTTCCACGAAATCGACGGCTTCGCGATCCTCAGCCAGCACACATTTCATCGCAATCCGACGCACAGTTCGTGATCCTTCGGGTGAGCGGCGACTTAGGAACAATTTTGAAATAAAGCAGGACAGCCTTTCCAGGCTGACTTGTTCTGCTTCATTTCAGACTAGGAAGCCTGACGTACTTTTCGAAACAGGGGTTGTCAGGACGATTATTGGGGATGGCGTTGAGTTCAGTTCACATCGACGAATTGGGACAAAGCTGCCACACTGGCCATAAAAACAGCGGCATCACAAAATCTGCCGTTCTTCTCTGGGAGTTTGAACTTCATGTCAGCAGTTCTCAGATGCCTGTTGTTCGCCACCATCGTTCTGGCAGGTATCAATACCACTATTGCACAGGATGGCGATCGTGATTCCCAACTGAATGATCAGCTACTTCGCGAAGGTGTGAAGAAAGCCCTCACACGCGGCAGCGATTATTTGAAGCGAAATCAGCAACCGAATGGTGCATGGTCGACGCAGGGAAGTTCATTGTTCGAATTCAAGGATGGAATCACTTCGCTTGCTATCATGGCTTTGATCAATAGCGATGTGCCGGTAGATTCCCATGAGGTTCAGCAGGGATTGGATTATCTTCGAGGCCGGCCGATTAGCGGTGCTGATGGGATCACGGGAGTCTATGAAACGTCGCTGATCATCATGGCACTGTGCTCTGCGGAACAATACGATCGCGACCTGCCGCGAATTCAGCTTCTTGCCACGGCACTGGAGAACGCTCAAACCAAGCGCGGCGAAGATGCGGGATTGTGGAACTATAAGCTGGGCGGCGGCGGCGGCGGTGATGCGAGTAACGGCCAATACGCGGTTCTCGCACTGCGCGATGCGGCATATGCTGGAGCCACTGTGTCACGTAAGACCTGGGAACTCGTCCATCAACGCTGGACGTCGGCTCAAAATTCTGACGGCGGCTGGGGATACAATGTCAGTCAACCAGCGTCGAAAGGCAGCATGACGGTGGCTGGTTTATCAACCGTTGCGATCACGACACGAATGCTGCAGGATGATAGTCATGTCGGTGCCGACGGACGTCCCGATTGCTGCTTCCCAGATCCGCCAAATCTGGCGATGGAAAATGGCCGTAAATGGATGGCCCGGAATTTTTCGGTGACCACGAATCCGGCATCCAATACCTGGCACTACTATTACCTCTACGGATTGGAACGCGCTGGTCGCATGAGCGGCGTGCGATTCTTCGGCAGTCATGACTGGTACCGTCGCGGCGCGCAGATGCTGGTCGCCGCTCAATTGCCGGCTGGTGAGTGGCTTTCGCAGGATGTTGCTGAACGCGATCCGGTGCTCGGGACATCAATGGCCTTGCTATTCCTCTCAAAAGGCCTGTCCCGCGTCGTTGTGAATAAACTGGACTACAACTCGCCCAATGGTGAAACACTGGAACAAGGCGAATGGAATCGACATCCCCAGGATGTTGTCAATCTTGTGGATCTGATCGACGGGCTCAAAGACTGGCCTCCGCGGCTGATCAGTCAGGTCGTAACGCTGAGCCGACTGAAACAGGAATCAGCGGTATTGGAACTCAATCAATCGCCGGTGTTGTTTATTTCAGGACGCGAAGCTCCAAAGTTGACCGATGAACAAGTTGGCTGGCTACGAGATTACGTCGACAATGGAGGCTTCATTTTTGCGGCGGGTAACTGTGATGGAAAAGGCTTTGATGCCGGGTTCAGAGATCTCGTCAAACGCATGTTTCCACAAGGCGATGCGTCATTGCAGCGACTTTTGGGTGATCATCCTGTCTATCGCAGCGAATATCTGTTGAACGGCGAACAGATGGAGTTGTGGGGTGTCGATTTTGGCTGTCGCACGTCCATCATTTATTCGCCGGATGAT
>JAYVNW010000968.1:0-2486 GCA_043758225.1 Candidatus Kuenenia sp.
CAACTGGCCTTTTTCACGCCAGGAATCAAACCATCCAGACTCAGGTCACGAAAACAAATACGACAGACCTTGAATTTGCGGTAAACAGCACGAGGCCGCCCGCACAACATGCATCGATGTTCAATGCGACTGCTGAACTTCGGCGTCCGCTTTGCTTTTTCAATCTTCGCTTTACTAGCCATTGACTGTTCCCGGATCAAATAACAACGTTAAAGTCTATTCTTCTATCTTAAACGGCATTCCGAACGCCTTCAGCAACGCACGACCTTCTTCGTTCGTCGCAGCGGTCGTCACAAACGTAATGTTCATACCCTGAGTGTTGGTGACTGTTTCAGGATCGATTTCCGGGAACACCGACTGCTCATTCAACCCGTAGTTATAATTTCCGCGACCATCAAAACCTTTGGGGCTAATACCACGAAAGTCGCGAACTCGGGGTAGAACCAACGTTATCAGGCGATCGAGAAAATCATACATTCGCTTGCCGCGAAGCGTAACTCGACATCCAATTGGTTGTCCTTCCCGAAGGCGGAACCCCGCCACAGATTTCTTCGCCTTGCAAATCTGAGACTTCTGACCAGCCAATTGAGTCAACTGATCCGCAGCCTGGTCAAGGCGTTTGCGATCGTTAACCGCCTCACCTACTCCCATGCTGACGACGATCTTCAGCAATTTTGGTATCGAATGAATGTTCTTTCGACCCAGCGTTTGCTGCAGTTCAGGAACAATCCGCTTATTGTAATCTTCCAGCAACCGAGTCATCTTAGTCAACTCTTCAAAAACACCGATCAGTCAGAAACGCGTTAAACCTGTATCACACCACTTCGTTCGCAAGACTAACGATCTTCATAAAACGTTTGTCACGGAGTTCGCGTGCTACTGCACCAAAGATTCGAGTTCCCTTTGGGTTCCCGTCATTGTCAACAATAACGATTGCGTTACGATCAAACTTGACATAAGAACCGTCGGCTCGTCGTGCGGCCTTCTTTGTGCGAACGACTACACCCTTCACGACGGCTCCACTCTTGATGGCACTGCCGGCCAGACTTTTCTGCACGGCAACGACAACAATGTCACCTAAGCCGGCGTATCGACGGCGACTGCCGCCCAACACTTTAATGCACCGAGCTGATTTTGCACCTGAATTGTCGGCCACGTCCAGCATTGTCTGCATCTGTATCATTGCAAAACCTCAGATTCGAACACACACAACATAAAACGCCAACTTGACACAATTCAGTGCTGCAAACAACTGTTAAGTTTCAGGAACCACTGCAACTGCTGCTACAACGCGAACAAGATCCCAACGCTTGAGACGAGATCGAGGTGGTGCCTCGACGATCTCAACAGTATCACCCACTTTGGCAGCTCCGCCTTCGTCGTGGGCATGACATACAGTGCGCCCACGGATGATTTTCCCGTATTTCGGGTGTTTCATTCGTCGAGCGATTTCGACTCTAAGCGTCTTCGCCTGATTACTGGCAACAATGCCCACCAAAATCTTCTTCATCTTCATGTGTATCGACACCAAAATCAGGATTTAGCGATCTCACGCTCACGCTGGATTGTACGGATGCGGGCAATACTGCGACGCAACTTCTTCACATTACTAGGAACATCATTACGCTCCGTCGCCGCCTGCAATCGCAGACGAAACAGGGACTGCTGAGTCTCTCTGAGCTCGTGCCCAAGTTGCTCATCAGACATTTCTCGAATAGTCGCGGTCGACCTGGACATTAACCTGCACCTCAACGCTCAACGCAATCGAATTTCATATCTCAGGGCGGCGTCCTACGAGACGTACCCTGACCGGAAGCTTGTGGGCCACGCGTTGAAAACAGCTTCTCGCTGTATCGTGCGTAACACCCTTCAATTCAAACAAAATCGTCCCTGGCTTAACAACAGCCACCCAACGATCCGGCTCGCCTTTTCCTTTACCCATTCGGGTTTCCAATGGTCTTGCAGTCACTGGCTTCTGAGGAAATATTCGAATATAAACGCGGCCTTCACCACGAACATACTGGGTTGCTGCGATTCGACAGGCTTCAATCGTCTGCCCGGTAATATGACCAGGGTCCACTGACTGCAAAGCCCACTCACCAAAGACCACAGTATTTCCGCGGGTTGCGTTACCTCTTATACGTCCTCTTTGGCTTTTTCGATGCTTGACCCGCTTTGGCATTAGCGCCATCTGCAGTCTCCTCGTTCGAATAATCGCCCAGATCAATCCACACTTTCACACCGATGATACCCATCGTCGTTGCTGATTCGGCTAGACCGTAATCGATATGACGACGAAGAGTTGACAAGGGAATCGATCCTCGACTCGCCTTTTCCTGTCGCGACATTTCGGCACCGCCCAAACGTCCCGACATTTGAATTTTCACACCATAAACGCCGGAACTCATCACTTCGTCCAACGTTTTCTTGATTGCACGTCGGAAACTACCGCGCTTCTGCAGCTGCTGGGCAATCTTCATCGCGAC
>JAYVNW010000969.1:0-1778 GCA_043758225.1 Candidatus Kuenenia sp.
TGACCTGCAGATTTTGGCACGAACTCTACAATGACGCAGACTTGCCCCTGCTCCGTAAACTTGACAGCATTACCTACAAGGTTCAGCAGGATTTGACGTATTCTGACTGGATCTGAGACGATAATTCTCGGGATTGGCCCCACCGATCGCGCATTCAGAATAATGCCTTTTGCCTCAGCAGATTGTTGTAGTACGGACAGAACTTCACGGATCAGATGTAGTGGAGAAAACGATATACGCTCCACGGTCATTTTGCCCGCTTCAATTTTGGACAAGTCCAGAACATCGTTGATAATTGTCAGCAAATGACGACCTGCACTCCTGATCGTCGCAACTCCGTCCGCGACTTCGGCGGCACTGACATTCGCAATTGACAGCAAATCTGCATACCCCAAAATGGACGTGAGAGGAGTCCTGATCTCATGGCTCATATTGGCAAGAAACTCACTTTTGGAACGATTGGCCATGTCGGCCATCTCGCGAGCCTTCACCATCTGTTCTTCAATCATCTTTCGTGATGACAGATCAGCGATCGTTCCCAGCATACGAAGCGGACGATCCGAGTCATCCCGCTGCATCAATCTTCCACGCGACTGAATCCATCGCCAATCTCCATTTTTTTGAAGTAAGCGATACTCCGCCGTGTAAATTGTCGTCAAACCATCCAGGTGACGTCGCACGCTCGACCGAACTAATTCCTTATCATCAGGATGAATGCGGGCCGAATGTGCTTCAAAAGTTTGGGTCAGATCTTCGAGTCTTTCTCCCAGCAGGCTGGCAAATCGTTCGTCCCAAATTGCTTCACCTGTCTGGAAATTCAAGTCCCAGGTGCCAAGTTCCCCGCCCGCAAGAGCCATATCCAGTCGTTCACGTTCAAAACGCAATGTTTTTTCGATATTGCGAGTTTCAGTGACATCGGCTGCGACACCGATGAATCCCGTGACAGTTCCATTTTCGTCGCGCATCGCGGTCACTACAAGGCGGACGGTTAGATGTGAGCTATCCTTTCGAATATATGTCCAATCAGCTTCAACGTGTCCGCCCAGTCGAACGCAATGAACAAGTGTCTCGAAGCCTTCCACCGGGTAGCCATAGTATTTTGACAATTGCCGACTTCGTTCCTCGACCTCGGATCTCAGATGAATGATTTCTGGCGTCTGCTTGTTAATCATCTCCGCAGCCGAGTATCCCAGCATTCTTTCAGCGCCGGAATTAAAAACTGTAATCGTTCCTTGAAGATCGGTCGCAATAATTGCGACCTGAGTAGAGCCATGAACAACAGCCTGCATCAGGGAACGGACTACGATCGCCTCATCGCGGGCGTTGCGATTCTCAGTCTCGTCGGTAATAAATCCGTACCACACAATTGAACCGTTTTCTTGACGAATCGGCGTGGAATTTCCATACAGCCAGCGAACCTCGCCATCAGAAAAACGAACCCGATAATGCTGCTGCCACGGGGTCAGATTTTGGGCAGAATCCGCGATTGACGCCACGACCTCATCGAAGTCATCCGGATGCAGTGCTGCGAATACCAAAGAGGCATCATTGCAAACCTCTTCTGGTGAGACGCGGTAGATCTCACGTATCCCTTCACTTGCATATGGAAAACAGGACGTCCCATCGGGGCGCAGTTCAAATTGGTAAACAACACCTGGAACCTGTGCCGCAATTTCGTCAAGCCTGTTATGCATTTCCTGCAACTGCGACTGACTTTGAGCCAGCACCTGATTGAGCCTGCGCAGGCGCAATTGCGAAATGACTTGTAGAGCGAGTGC
>JAYVNW010000970.1:0-1829 GCA_043758225.1 Candidatus Kuenenia sp.
CCGCAAACATCATGCCGTCGTCCCGCGTCCTTCATCGAAACAGACGCAGCCACTTAAAAAAACTGGACGTTCGGACGGAACTGATCCGGATTGATCCAGGAATCGGTGATTCATTGATTTCGAAGGACTGAAAAGTCATGGAGCAAAGAGGGTAGATTGATCGATCAGCGGACTGGATGATCGCCCACCAATCAGCGCAACGTGTATCCTCAACACGCAGTGACTACGGCGCCCGCTGATCCTTGTTAACACAAACAACAGAATTCCGATCAAGGGACAAATCTGTCGGCAAATGAAGATTGTGGTTGCAAACGGCTCTTCGCTAGTCGGCGAATACGTGCCGTCGGTGCGTGGAATGGCAACGCGCACAACCGTCAACGTCAACACGGTCGCGCGGGCTTGTCGTGAACTGCAGGCGGAAACCGGATTTTCCTGCCCTAATCGCCGTGTTCCTTCCGGCCGTTCGCCTAAACGCCTGTCGAGTTCTGATAAACTTGAATTCGGGTGTAAGAAATGGCCTATCTCCGGCTTGTACTTTTGGTACAACGAATCACGCTTTCTGACGAAATTCCGTCCAATATCGCAGGAGAAATCGAGAACGTGGCAGTCATTGTGCAGAAATTCGGTGGCACCAGTGTGGCCAACGCTGAAAAAATTCGAGGCGCAGCCAGCCGCGCGGTTGAAGCAAAACGAAAAGGTTACGATGTGGTCGTCGTTGTGAGCGCTCGTGGACACAAGACGGATGAACTGGTTGATTTAGCCAAAGAGATCACCAGCCAGCCCCGGCCTCGCGAAATGGACATGCTGCTCGCGACCGGCGAACAGGAATCCGTTGCTCTGATGGCGATGGCTGTGCATGAACTTGGCGAAGAGGCCATTAGTCTCACCGGTGCGCAGATTGGTGTTCTTACTGATACGACTCATACGAAGGCTCGCATCGTCAGCATCTCTACCAAACGCATGCAGGAATTGTTGAAGGCGGGCAACATCGTCATCGCTGCTGGCTTTCAGGGCGTCGATGCGGAAATGAATATCACGACGCTGGGACGTGGCGGCAGTGATACCACCGCGACAGCTCTGGCGGCGGTACTCAACGCAGAACTCTGCGAAATCTACACCGACGTCGAGGGCGTGTTCACCACCGATCCGCGACTTGTTAAAGCGGCTCGCAAAGTCGAACGAATTTCTTACGACGAGATGCTGGAACTCGCCAGCCTCGGTGCCGGCGTGATGCATTCGCGTTCAATCGAGTTTGCAAAAAAATATCGTGTGCAGTTGCGCGTTCGTCCGGCTTACTCAGATGGGCCAGGTACGTTGATCGCTCCGATCTCCGACGAAGTCACATCGGTCGTTACCGGCGTGGCGTTTGTTCGAAATGAAGCCATGATCACATTGATTGGATTGCCGGATCAACCCGGTGTGATGAGCACATTATTCTCTTCACTTTCGCTGGCAAAAATTCCTGTCGATATGGTCGTACAAAACGTAGCTCGTGAAGGCACGGCGAACGTGTCATTCACCGTCGCGGAAGACGAATTGCCAGCAGCACTGAAAGTCGCTGAAGCGGCAGCCAACAGTCTGAAAGCTGTGGAAGTTGTTCCGACTACTGGTCTGTCGAAAGTCTCCGTCGTTGGGCACGGCATGCAAACACATACTGGCGTCGCTGCCAGAATGTTTCAGGTGCTGGCGACGCATGGCATTAACATTAGTGTTGTGACGACCAGCGAAATCAAGATCTCAGTGTTGATCGAACGCAGTCGCTGCGATGACGCTGTACTGGCAGTTCACTCCGGATTCGAACTCGACAAAGCAACGTCGTCACCGCCGCA
>JAYVNW010000971.1:0-5626 GCA_043758225.1 Candidatus Kuenenia sp.
AGGCATTCGTCTCGCCGCAGATACATCGAACCATGGCCCACCATGAATCGAATCTGCTCCTGAAGCTTCTGGCTGTTCAAAAACGAATGCTTCAGACAGGCCAGGCACGAAGATTCTTCAGCGGTTAACTGGTACGGGTTTTCCGGATCGATCGTCGGAAACAGCGCGTCACGCAGGTCGAAGGAGGTGCCGTCAATTTCGATTGTGCTGTTATTGTGGTCGATGCGGTGCAACAGTCTTCTATGTTCCAGACCCCACTGAGGATTGCGTTCAATCAGCTGGCCCTCCAGCTTGAACTGCATGATCGCGGCGGCTTTCTGCATCCGAGCCACAACGTCTTTGGGCCGCATGCCGTCAAGTTCGGGCAGGAAGAATTCCGCCGGGTCATTGGAGTATATGGTGCGAGCGAGATGTTCCAGTGGAGTCAGAGGAATGCTGTAGCCTTCATCCAGCTGGCCAATCCTGCGGTATCGTAATGACACTCGCAGCACGGTGCAGATCAAGGCTTCGTTGCCCAATGCTGCCCCCATCCACAGAGCATCGTGGTTGCCCCAGATGAATTCGACATTGGGCTGCAGACGCAGATATTCCACAACACGATCGCCTCTTGGACCACGGTCCCAGCAGTCGCCTCCGATGATTAGTTCATCGACGGCCAGGTTGCGAATCAGACGGCCCAGCAGATGAATCAAATGTAGTGCTCGCCCCCGACTGACGAGTTCATCCAGCATCGCTCCGACAAATTCCGGGCCTCGTTCCGTTGAAGGGGAATGCAGCATTTCCAGCAGCAGTTCACTGTATTCCGCCGGAAACAGTCGAGTGGCCAGACGCAGACTGTAGTTTGATACCAGATGACGCAGCAGTTCCAGCTGAGGCTTCAACATTCGATCTGCATACGCTCGCACATCTTTGTGCTGTGTCAGAATCTGTTGCAGGCGTTCCGTGACTTCGGCCGGGTAAAACGTCAGCTTCAGAAAATCCGCCAGTTCATCAGAAGTCATCTGCCCGGCAAACATCTCTTCCACCAGCGGCCGCAAGGTTCCCGACGCATTGTTGATGACGTGTTGCAGCTTTTTGTCTTCGCCATGAATGTCGCTGATAATATGCACGGCGCTCTTCGGCAGAGTCTGCACGGCCGCCAGCCGAGCGACCTCAGCGATGGCAGCATCAACATTGGGATATTCCATCGCCAGCAGTTCCAGCATGGCAAGATCCGCTTCGGGACGTTTGAAAGACAACGAAGTATTGGACATGGGACAACAAGCTCAGCCGACAGGAGAGGGCGAACATTAGAAACGAGCGAGGAGGATAATCGATCAGAGCGAGCGACGGGAGTATTCACCATAAATGAACGGCCAAAAGCTTTTTACTCAAGGCTACCTTCGATCGCGTGCTCGGTATAGAGGGGTATGTGACGGTAGTAGTGGGCTGTTGAAAATTCTGCTCTAAATACGATTGTACTACCCGGAATTTCAAGCAACGTTGATGCGTGTTTCGCAAGAAAATTCGTTCGTATTCTGTGCGCCATACGGTCAGCAAAAACCGGGTAGTGAGGCATGTCTCTGTGTTACCCATCTTCCCGAGTCGCAATGATTTTAAACAGCCCACGGTAGTAGACTTCGAGTGGTCCCATTTTCCCGCTCTTCAAGGCCATTGCCGCCCATCCGACGACAGACGTGCGTCAGCTTGTCGCGGTTTATAACGCGACCCTCCTCCGCTTCGATCCTGCATCTGCGCCAGAAAATTGAGTGACCACTGCGCGGGTCTTGCAGCGTTGAAACGAGAAAGGAATCGCGAAATCCGAGAGATTTCGTTGGGATTCGTTGTCGTCTCGGAGTTTTCTCGACTGTAGCCGCGAGTCCTTTGCAAGGGCTGGAAGTTTGGGTTGGGTGACAAGATCTGGACTGAAAGTAGCGATGGACGTCCTCTGGGTTCGGGAGCAATTTAGGGTATCAGCGACGTTCCAGAGAACTTCTTACAAGCTCCTCGTTCTGACTAAATCTGAGGTTTCACGATGAATCGCGTGACAGGGTGCCAGTTCATTTGGGAAATTAGGATCGGGTTCTATTTCCGTCAGACACGATTTGCGGTTCATAATTCACAATGCAAAACAAAAAAGCGCCTCAGACGAAGGGACCACAATTCACTCGGTTTTTGAAACCGATACTTGAAGTCCTGCGTAACTCCGGTGGTTCTGGCACATCGTCAGAAGTGACTGACAAAGTGATCGAGTGGTTGAACATCCCGGACGACGAGCAATCAGTGATGCTGAAGAGTGGACAATCGCGGGTTTACAATCAGGTTCACTGGTCGCGAATGTACTTGGTTCACGGAGGTCTCGTCGATTCGTCGAAGCGTGGTGTTTGGACGCTCACGGAAGAAGGCAATAGAATCAACCTTGAGGAATTCGACTCGCTTGCGTTCTTCAAAGTGGTGCAGAAACAGCACGTTGCCAACAGCGGCAAGAAGTCCAAGGCGGAACCGCTGGAAGAAGAAATCGGGCTTACGGAATCTAAATCAGACGCCCAAGACACAACTACCGAAACCGATTTGTTGAAAGTCCTTAAAATTCTTTCCCCGGGCGGTTTTGAGCGTTTATGCCAGAGATTACTTCGCGAGAATGGTTTTGAGCAAGTGACGGTAACCGGCAAGAGTGGAGACGGTGGGATCGACGGAATCGGGATTCTTCAAGTCAATCGATTCGTCAGCTTTACCGTCCTGTTTCAATGCAAACGATTCCAAGGCGCAGTGACCCCAAGTCAAGTTCGTGACTTTCGTGGAGCGATGGAAGGACGGGCAGACAAGGGGATAATTATCACCACTGGGGTGTTTACTTCCGAAGCCAAAAAAGAGGCCCGACGTGACGGTGCAAAGCCTATCGAGTTGGTTAACGGTGAAAACCTGGTTGAGTTGTTTGAGTCGCTTGAACTTGGGGTCACACCAAGAACGACGTACGATGTGGACGAAAGTTTTTTTGACGAATACCGCAAATAACTAAGAAATATCGCCAGTAGTTTGGGGCTGGAAAGGTATCACGAACCGTTTCGTGCGATGCTGAGTCCGGGAGGCGTAAATAGGGCCGTGCTCTTCGCGGTGCCAACGGTGATTTGCGCGATGTCGGATCGACGCAGCGAAAGTATAGAAACCAAATACTCCACGCGGTCGGAAGTGAGCTTTTTAAACCACGGATGACACCGATAGCACGGATGGAATTGCGTTCCTCTTATCCGTGAAATCCGTGTCATCCGTGGTCAAAACTTTTGACTCCGTTTTGTGCTGCATGTGCAACTACACAACTTATAGCGGACGGCGAATTGCGGATTGGCCGGTAAGAACCGGCCCAGCGTCTGGTTGAGACTTTGCGGGGTGCCTATTCTGATTTCTTCAGCAGCCGTGTTCTGATTGCATGGCTGATGTCGATCGAGCCCGGTGCGCCCCTCGATACGCCGCTGATCTGTTTGCCGATGACCGCGTCGCGTTGAGTTGTCAGAGATGCTGCAAGTTGTGTCAACGCTGCTTGTGTCGCGATCGCAAGGCATTCGTTGAATACGGCAATTTGCACAAGACGATTGTCGATCGTTTTTGCTTTCTCTTCCGCGAACTGCAGCAGGTGCTGAATTGTGTCCGACTTTGCGTCCGACTGCACAAGCATTTGGGCTGCAAAGACGACGGCAAGCTCTGGGGAAGATCGGAGTGCTTCGGGGATTTTCTGCGTTGAAGACCGTTCAGCGGTTTCGGGACGAGCGTCCGCTTTTGCCGCTGGGTTCAGTGAACTGAGTTTTTCGATCACCACAGTTTTGAGTTCGGCATCGTCCAGTCGAATCGCAAAGGCCAATGATGCTGTCAGCAACGACGGTGGAGGATTCGTGGTGTTCAGCAGTGCCTGGACCTTTGTCGTCAGCGTTTGCTTGTTTGTTTCGTCGTCGAATTTTTCATTCCCGATTGCCCTGACAATCGTGGAGTCCATTTGTATTCTCTTCAAGTTTGCGATGTCATGAGTTCGAGGATCGGTACTTCCCGTAAGTTCCAGCAGCAGGTCTGAATGTCCAATATTCAATTCCGAATGACCAACTTCGTCGGTCGTCGCAGTTTGCACCGCAGTCTCGAACCAGCTCACAAGTTTCGCCGCTGAGATCTGCTGTCGAGCCCAACGTTGCGATGCGTTGAAACGCGACTTAAAGGCAATGGCTTTGTCGTCATCCAGATCGCTGGTGAATTCATCAAGGTCGTGCGACGTGACGTTCAGTAACAGTCGAGCCCCTTCGATAGGAAAACCTGAATGCTGGATTTTTTCACCGGCCTGCAGCAGTTCGCGAATGGATTCGGATGCGTTGCCCCTGTTCGCTCCTGTACTTGCGAGTAGACGTTGGACTCGCAGATTGATGATGCTTCGCGAATCGGCGAATCGGCTCATGTGCTCGTAAATGTCGCCGAGTTCTTCCAGGACTGAGTCCGCAAGGTCTGCATTCTCGGCGACAAGTTTCGACATGCGTTCGAGCAGCCACAGTCGCTCGTCATCCCAGTCGCTACCCAATTCTTTGAGTCGCTGATTCAGCACGATCAGATGGCGGAGTTCCGGTCTGCGGCCAGTTTCGGTGAGGCATTTTTCAAGTTGCTGCATCATCACATCCGAATGACCAAGTCGCGCTTCGACATAAGCCGCCAGCAACTGCGAACCAGGTGCGCCAACACCGTCCGCGACGATCTGCCGAATCAGGGCATCGTTAACTGCCTGCAGATTACGTGCCATTTTCAGTTGCTGAATGATGAGGCTGATTTCGTTGAAACTGGTGGACCATGATATTCGGGCCTCGTCAGAAATTTCCAGCAACAGAGCTGTTGTGAGTTGGTCTTCGTTCCTGAGATCGGGCCGAGCGAGGAATCCACCGATCGCCAGACGGCGAGTGTTTTGTGTCGCCAGCAACTTTGCGATCGAACTCTGCACGAGATCGTCGTTCGACTTCGTATGAGCAACTTCAGCAATGATGTTGATGATCAATCCAGCGCGTTGGCTCCAGTATTCGGACTTCAAATTCATCACAGCCGTCAAAAAATCGGCCTGCCGTTTGGCACGTTCAAAGGCTTGAACGTAAGTCTCCATTTCATCCGAAAACGTAGCGGGATCATCCTTCAGAATTGTCAGATAGATGTCACACGCGCCGCTGACGTCGCCGTTCTTTTCAAGTTCCACAGCTTTCGCTTTTAAGCTCGGCGGCGATTTCTTTGTGAGCAACGCGATCCGGTCTCGCTTCGCTGCCAGTAAATCCCATTGTTCAGCGGCGTCATGAAACTCCGCAAGGATTTCCAGCAAGTCCACTGAGCCTGGCGATTCGGCCAGCATCGCTTCGTATCGATCGATGAGTGACTGAAGTCGATTCAGTCGCCCTAACGCTTTGATTGCCTGAAGCCGTTCGCCGCCATCGTCACGGTCATCGTCGGGACGATGGCCGGAGAACAGCGAACCGCCGGACGCCAGCTTTAAAAGTTCCCAGGCGACTTCCCCAGCGAGTTCATTTTTCCCGACAGCAGCATAGGTCTGCAGCAGCTGTCCGAGAATCGATTGCCGGTCCTGTGTGCCACGACCAAACCGCGACTGCATTGCCGCAACCTTGTCTCGCATGCCGAG
>JAYVNW010000972.1:0-2523 GCA_043758225.1 Candidatus Kuenenia sp.
TTCAAATACGCACCCGCCTTGAATACTGCGTTCAATGATTCTCATGACTTCCTCATTCATTTCCTGCCATACTGCTTAAATAGCCACTTCTGACTGACATTGTTCAGGACAAACTCATGACATCCAACGTCCCCGAAACTTCCGCGCCGTCTGGCTGGGAATTGTCGCCCGCTGCAGAAACGCCGCGACGAAGTATGCTCGTGCATGGCATCACGGCAATTCTGAGTTTCCTGATTGTGGCTGTGCCGTCGACACTGGGCGGTCTCTTTTTTCTGGACCCAATTTTGCGGAAGAAGAAAGCGACATCGGGCGATGGTGCGAGAGACGGCGAAATCGCTAAGAAAGATGAAGCCGGTTTCATCAGACTGGATGTGACAAAAGACTCTGTACCGCAAGACGGGACACCATTGGCGGTCACCGTGAAAGATGACATCATCGACGCATGGAACATGTTTCGCGACGTGCCGGTGGGTAGCATCTGGCTGCGAAAAGTGGGTGACGGTCCGATTTTGGCATTCAATTCGGTCTGTCCGCATTTGGGTTGTTCCGTGGATTACGTTCCAGCAGATAATCACTTCTTCTGTCCGTGCCACACCAGCGCGTTTAACCTGGACGGCAAGAAGAAGAACGAAATACCGCCACGAGACATGGATGTGCTTGAAGTGGCGATGCGCACCAATGGCCAGGACGATGCGAACGGGGTTGAGATCTGGGTGAAGTTCCAGAATTTCCGGAAAACGATCACAGATAAGATAGCGATCTGAAAGTACAGAGATACAGAGATGATGAGCGATTTAGTCAACTGGCTGGAAACACGCACGGGCTTTAAAGCTCTGATGCATGAAGCACTTTACGAACGAGTTCCCGGCGGTGCGCGATGGCGATATGTGTGGGGCAGCACGCTGGTCTTCACGTTTACGCTGCAGGTGATCACAGGCTTTATGCTGTGGTCAGCCTACAGTCCCAGTACGCGCACGGCGTGGGAAAGTGTGTACTACATTCAGCACGAAATGTTTCTCGGCCACATCATTCGCGGACTGCATCACTATGCGGCGCAGGCCATGGTCGTGCTGATGGCCATTCATCTGGTGCAAGTGATCATCGACGGCGCGTATAAAGCTCCGCGCGAAATGAATTTCTGGCTCGGCATCGTACTGATGATGATCGTGCTCGGATTGTCGCTGACCGGCTATCTGCTGCCATGGGATCAAAAGGGATATTATGCGACTCAGGTGTCTACCAACATCATGAGCGCGACGCCGGTTGTTGGTCGCGAAGTGCAGGTGTTGGCTCAGGGCGGTTCGGACTATGGCCATCTGACGCTGACGCGCTTCTTTGCAATGCACGCAGGAATTCTGCCGACGTTGCTGGTGGGATTTTTGGCGTTGCATATCTATGTATTCCGCCGCCACGGGCTGACGGTGCATGATCCAAAGCATGCACCGGAAACAACTTTCTGGCCGGATCAGGTATTGAAAGACTCCGTCGCGTGCCTGGCGGTGCTTGCTGTCGTCCTCTTGCTGGCGTTGTTCCGAGGTGCCGAACTAAGCGCGCCGGCGGACCCGGCGGTGAAATTCGATGCCGCGCGGCCGGAGTGGTACTTCTTGTTTCTGTATCGTTTCCTGAAATTTCATGCTGTCGATGCCCTCGGTGTGACGTTCGGCGCCATTATCGTACCCGGGATCATCATGAGCATCATTGCCGCTATGCCAATTACTGCCAAGGTGTTCGGTAACGTCGGTCATACGCTCAACAAAGCGTTCATCTGGGCTCTGGCCGTTGGCGTTGTTGTGTTGACTGTGATGGCGTTCTACGAAGATGCGAACAACAAGGATCATCAGGCGGCATTGACGGAAGCTCATCGTGACGGGCAACGTGCTATCGAACTCGCGTCTGGTCCGGAAAAAATTCCAGTCGAAGGAGCTGCTTCACTCTTGCGCGAAGATCCGTTCACTCAGGGGCCGAGATTGTTCGAACAGCACTGCAAAAGTTGTCATCGCTATAACGGCCATGATGGGCGTGGTTCGATAGTGACGGAAGCAGGGAAGGAGATTTCTACTGAACCTCTGCTGATCGGGCGGACTACCGTTGCAAAACCGACGGCTGTTGACCTTGGAAACTTTGGCAATCGTGAATGGATGACGGCAATCGTCGTTGATTATTCGAATCACTTCGCATGGATGAAGAATTCAAAGTGGTTTATTGACGCTCAGGCCAAATCTGCGGCGGGTGAGACAGTTGATTTCATCAACCCGGACAGCTCAGAAATGGCCGATTGGACAAGCGGCAACGTCGAATCATTAAAGTCTGCAGAGAACTCAGACAACGTCAAAGCGTTGGTGGAATTCCTCGCCGCAGAAGCCGGTCATGCTGGCACAGCATACGATGTGGCTCTTGTGAAAAAAGGTCGCGATCTCGCGATCAACGGCACATGGGCTGGCGCGTTGAAGGACACGTCTTGCGCAAGTTGCCATGACACGATAGGTCAGGAATTTCGGATAACACCTGATGATTCTTCAGCTG
>JAYVNW010000973.1:0-2584 GCA_043758225.1 Candidatus Kuenenia sp.
CGGCGAAGATTATCAGCTTGATGGATTGATGACCAACGTCAGTTGAATCGGGGGCTATGATTGAGAGGTGCACGTGACACCTTTAGTTTTGCTGAATTCGGTGCTGAATGTCATCGGACTTTAGTAGCAGTCAAGAATGTGGCTTAGCACGGTAGTTCTCGGTCTAGTGGTATGGGTTTAATTTCGCAAGTTACGTCAAGAGGGATGCTTAGCGGAGATGGGATGGTGTTCTGTGCGTTGCGGGGTTCATTTTGGCATGAATCAGTTCACTGTTGATCATTGGACTGGCAAACTCTGCACACAGGTTGACAATTTCAACCTTGTCGATTTTACAAACTCTGAACTAGAATGCATCACTTAACCGAACAAAGAGAACTCTGAGGCAACAGGGAAGTGCTGCAATTCAGTGGACTCTGGGATTGAGGCGATTGACGAATGGAATTCAATATCCGCCCTGCAGCGAAGTGCTGCGCGAAGACAGGCCAGCCATTTCGATCGGGAGATGTTTGCTGGTCCGTGTTGATTGAGCAAAACGGAATGCTTGTCAGGCAAGACTATAGTAGTGCGGCCTGGGATGGGCCTCCCTCGGACGCCATTGGCCACTGGCGTAGTCAGATAGCGGAATCGACCGAAATTGGCCGGCCGAAGTTGGACGCCGATTCTCTGTTCGATTATTTCCTGCAATTGTCGGATTCGCCCAACATCGTGCAGCGTCAGTATCGTTATGTGCTCGCCTTGCTGCTGCTCAGAAAACGCCGTCTGATGCTTGAAGAAGTCGTAGAGTTTGATGACCGCCCGATGATGCGGCTTGTCGGCAGTGGTGGCGAAGGCCCGTTTGATGTTCCGGAAGAAGAACTCAACGAGGATCAGATTGAGCGTCTGCAGGAACAATTGTTCGATACAGGGCGTGCCATTGCAGCATAGCGTTGTCACTTTGGTAGATTCGATTTCGCCCGATTCTTAAAACAGCCGATTATATTTCTTTTTGTACAATCAGCTTAACGAACTGCACTTCATGATTTCTTCCCGCACCATCGTTTTGCTGATCCTGCAGGCGACACTGTTCGGCTGTGTGACGTCCGGCAAAGCCAAGGTCGTGCGGAGTGTTGAGCCTGTTCTGCCCAATACAATGTGTTGCGAGGAACTGGTTGATTACCTGAATTCGCAGAACAAAGGGCTGCACGGCTGGCGATGCATGGAAACGCAGGTGCATGTGAGCATGCCCGGCATACCTCTGCCACAGAATCTTAAGGGCTCATTGTCATGCAGTGAGCCGAAAAACTTCCGCCTGACGGCCGACAATTTTGTCGCGATGGCAGACTTCGGATCAAACGATGACATTTGTTGGGCATACTCAAAACCTGGCGAGCCGGTCGTGATGACGTGGGATCACGAGGATTCTCATCTGCTTGAATATGTTCCTGGAAACTTTCCTCGCCTGGATCCAGAATGGCTGATGGTAATTCTGGGAATTCAACCCCTCGATGCTCGTGAATTTAAATTGCAGAAGCCGCCGGCGGGATCCCGCGAACTCTGGCTGGTCGCGATCGAAGAATCTGCAAGTGGACAACCGATTCGACGCGTCGTTAAAGTGGATACTTTGCGAGGATTTGTTCGCGAGCACTCTTTGATTGATCATAATGGGACCCATTTGTTGCGTGCTCAGTTGAGTAATCATCGAACTTGCGGCGGGCATGTTCTTCCGCACACCGTGAAGATCAGTTTTCCGCCACAAAAGACGGAACTCACTCTGAACTTCAAGGCAATCGAACCAAATTGTCGTATTGCAGATGGGTTATGGACTCCACCAGGCGGCGATCGAATCGCGCAGATCGATCTCGGTGACTACGTGCGTCAGATGCATGGAGATATTCCGCCAAAAGGCCATCGACAGGGTTCGGATTCTGCTGAATTCGAGAGTGAACCCCGCATGCTCGACGGGACGCCGCAACAAAAACGCAACAGGTCGGTTGAGCCAGACTTCGATGCAAATCCGTTGTCCAACGAATCACTTTTCGATGGCGTTGATTCCTCTGACGGACGCTTCTTTGTCGAAGAAGATTCAGGCGAATTCGATCCAGCCTTTCAAAATTCCATCGAAGCCGAATCTGATGATCCGGTATTCGATTCCCGGGCTCCGATTCATAAAGCGGGTTTTCTGGAGGAACCCGATTTTGACACTGTGGCGCCGACAAGACCAAGGCCTCGCTGGTCTGGTATAAAAATCAAACGATGATATAACGACGAAGCTCTCATGCGATTGTACTGGGAGTCTGCCGTGCCGCGACAAATCTGCCGCTCGCTCTGTCACGTTTAGGATGCTCATAATGGCCTCAACTCCCATGCCACTCGTTGCACTGAAATCACTGCCAGGTGTTCGACAATTTGACATGACCGGTCAGGTTGCGGTGATTACAGGCGGCTCAAAGGGACTTGGCGCGGCGATGGCGGCGGGACTTGCATCTGCAGGGGCGACAACAGTCATCGTCAGTCGCAACCTCTCGGAATCTCAGAGCATTGCGGCGGAAATCTCGGAGGGATTTTCAGTCCGATCGATCGGTCTGCAGGCAGACGTCGCGAAGCC
>JAYVNW010000974.1:0-3770 GCA_043758225.1 Candidatus Kuenenia sp.
CGGAAGGTCTCGCTGAACACCGAACGGTCAAAGCCGGAAGCGTTGTCATCGTCGCTGAGAAGGCCGATCAGAACGGTTTCGTGGAATTCTGCATTCTTACGAAGGTTCTGAGCAATCATCAGAGCTTCTTCACGCCCCATGACAAAGTCCACCACCACGCAATCGGGGTGAATGGATTCTGCCTGGATACCAGCTTCAAAGCCACTGGCAGCTATTTCGATCTTAAAGTCGTCGTTGGAAATCATCTCGTTCAGACTCGAACGAGTCATCAGATCTGAACCAACAAGCAAAATCTTGCCCATTGCTTCGTCTTCCAGCTCGCCGAGAGGCATTCCGTGTTCCTTGAGGAAACGGATAAGATGTTCGCGAGGTATGCGTCTATCTTGTGAACCAGGAATTCGATAGCCTCGTAGTCGTCCGGAATCGAACCACTTCGAAACTGTACGTGGGGCAACTTTACAGATCTTAGCTACCTGACCAGTAGTGAAGATCGTCTTCATGGGCGGGCTCTCCAATCAGTTCTCACTGCACCATCCGGATTTCCGTCCTAGAAATCCAGATCGTCATCACTCTGATGTTCTGCACTGGATGAATTCCCTGAAAGGAATTCGCTGTCGTGACAGCCAAAACAAAACGCGGGTACAAATTGATGACAGGGGTCTATTATTGGATTGCGTGCGGAGCAATCCCGTGTCTGCACAAGACACTGGGGCGCAATTCACTCTGTACCATCATCGAAACGATGGACAGCGACCTTATCCGGACATCCCTGCCGTTACGGTCAGACGCTGAATTGCCCCCCGGCGAATTACAGCCTATTGTGCTTCCTGGCCTCCCCATGGTAATTACACCAAAGTGTTCTTACCGCCACAACAGGATGACAATCGCCTGCTTTATGTTCGTCGTTTCGATGGGAACGACTTTAAGATCTTTGACAGACCTGCAGCAACTACCGCGAAGTATGTCAAGAGCGCCTGAGCCGAACAAAGAGGGGCGTGGCTGCAACTTCTGCTATTCGTGACGAACTTCAGCAGTCCGTTCACTATTCAGATTCGTATTGGAGCTCGATGGAAATGTGCTTTTCAACGGGGACTGCAATGATCCATTCAGCCTGTTCGTTGCCGGTGCGTAATTCTCCAGGACTGTTTGGCTGCTCAACTGTCACCATGAGGCCTGTTTCATCCACGTACGTCTGTTTTGATTTTTGCGTAAGACTCTTCCCGGCGTGAGCCCGAAGCCAGAGTTGTTTTGCTGTTTTCAAGTCAGGAGTGGATTGAATCGCGATCGTGCGACGCAGGCCGCTGCCTTGATCCGGCTCGATGCGGTCTTCAACTTCGAAACCGTAGACAGAATAGAGAAACGTCGGCACGCCATCAGTATCCAGCCGATAGCCTCGGAATTTGGCTCCAGCGGACGTCGCATCGGTCGGCCACGGGGATGAATTGCCGTCTAACGCAGCGACTGCGATTCCAGCTGAAAATGTGATTCGCCTGTCTCCAAGCGGATCGGCCGGCGGAGCGAAGCGGATGAACCACGTGCCTTCGGCGTCCAGAAATCGGCCTCGCCATGCTTGTGACAGTGCGATGTTCTCGGCGTCGAAGGCGAAGTGGACATGCTGAGGAAAACCAATGGCGATGGCATGCGTTCCGGTGATTGGCATGAAGGTACGAAGTACGATGGGGCGATCAGTCGGCGTGAGTTCATAGTTCTGATCACGAGCTTGTTGAATCTTTTCCGGCAGTGGCTGGTTGCTTATCTCCTTGAGATACGCATGCATCGCGGCAAGCTGAAGTACGACGTCGCCATTCAGCACGTCGCGATTCTGACTCTGCCCGTTCGGAAAGAATGTCGGCATGCGAGTTCGTTCTTTCAGCGAGCCGGGATCTTTCAGAAAGTCGTGCAGCCATGCTGGCTGGAGTCGATTTGTGACGCCTTCCAGATCAATACCTACGACGCCAGGCAGCGCTTCGCCTTTGAACACATGACACTGCACGCATCCAGTGTCCATAAGCTGCCGACCTGCTTCGACCAGTGTCTTTGTGTCGGCCCGGGCAAACACATTGGCCGCATCGGGCGGCTTGGTTGCTGCGACATCCGCTTTGGCGAACATCGCGGACAACGGTTTTGTGACGTCCGACGGAAAGACGGGCATGCGGATTGTCATGAAGGAACGCACGGTGCCTTTGCCGGTGAGCACATTGTTGAGCCACGACGGACTGAGCCTGGTTCCCGCATGTGTCAATGTCGGCGGTAATCGACCTTCGTCTCCAATATCAATATGACCGACGGTTTCAAAGTACGGCTTGCGAAATCGCCCAATGCCGCCGAGTCGATTTCGATCATGGCATGCATAGCAGTTTTGCTGAAGAAGTCGAAAGGAGAGTTCATCGCCGTTTGTCGTTGCGGCCGGATTCTTCAACGACGCCATCGCAATTTTGATTGCGGCCGCTTGTGCGGAATCAAAAGCCCAGCTTGGTTGCACAGCCGTAGGACGGGACTCCAGTCCCGTTCTGCTTTTAACAATCTGGGAGACCGGTCCTACGGTCCAACACGCTTGTTTCGACGCAGGATCTAATTCAGCCAGTGGTTTCGCGAGTGCCGTCGCTCCTGTGCCTTGAATCTCATGGCAACTTGCGCAATGCAGATCCGAAAAGAGTTGGCGGCCTTTTGCGATTAGCACAGCGTTGGATTTGGGCAACTCGATCTGGTTAGCTGCTGACTGTGCCGCATCGCGCAGCAACCACGCTGCGATGTCAGCTGCATCAACTGCCAGCAGGCTAAAATTCGGCATGCGCCCGTTGGAAAGTGTGTGTTCGGGATTCAACAGAAAGTACGTCAATGATTGATGCGTGTATTTGGCTGGCAAATTCGAATGCGGTACGGAGTTCACTTTCCGAGCTGCGGATGACAATCCCATTTCCCTGAGTTCATCAGCGTCGAGTTGTTCCAGTAGATCGTCCAGCGGCGATGATTTGACAGCAGTGACTTCGTACTCAGAATCCGGTTCGTGACACGCCACACAGCCAATCTGGTGAAAGAGTCGTCGACCATTTTCAACGTTGCCACGATTCCAGAATTCCATTGGTACCGGATTGAGCCCCGTGGCCCTAATCTCCAGGAACGGCCGTTCCAGTGAAACCAGAAAGGCTGTGATCGCATCCGCCGTCGATCCGCGATTCTCTGCAGGAACAGTGGCCAGCATATCAGGCATCGTCGTGCCTTGTTTTGACGTCGCTGGTGACAGCAGAAATGAACGAATCCATTCGGCCTGCAATCGACTGCCTGCTCCGTCCAGAACTGGCCCACGTTTTGGGCTGAGTGTCGCATCGTCTGCCTTATGACACGCCGTGCAACTGAGTTCCGTAATCAGCAACCGTCCAGCGGTGGCTTCGTCAATATCAGCATGTCGCCCAAAGCGGTCGAAGCCCGAAACAAAGGGTACACTTGACTGGTTGTCATCAGCCAGCACCGGAGTTGCCGCGAAGCAGAGACAACAAACAATGAGCAGTCGCATAAGGTCGCACCTTGATTGTGGGGGCAGGCTTCCAGTCTGCCAACTTTATCATCGCGGTTTCAAAATCAACGGATCACCCAACTGCAATCCGTACCGGACGCGCTCCACTGCCGAACCCCATTTCCGATCCAGACGATTTCATCTACGTCCAGGTGTGGTAAGCGACGGCGACGGATCAGGCCATCCATGAGTGGACTCCGGAATGAAATGTCATAGCGAAAAATGATTGTCAAATTCAATCGCAGGCTGGAAGCCT
>JAYVNW010000975.1:0-1661 GCA_043758225.1 Candidatus Kuenenia sp.
CTTCCATTCTGAATAATTAATGAACAGAATGACAGTGTAGTGAACGTTTTAGGTTGATCTTCCTTTTTATTATGGGGGCTTTGAATCATGAAAACCACGAAGAGACTGAAACACGGATTTACGTTGATTGAGTTGCTGGTGGTGATCGCGATCATTGCGATTCTGATTGCCCTGCTATTGCCTGCCGTGCAACAGGCTCGTGAGGCAGCTCGCCGAACTCAGTGCAAAAACAACCTGAAGCAACTGGCTCTGGCGGTACACAACTATCATGACGTAGCAAATTCATTCCCATTTGGATACTACCTCGCGCCGCCGTTCACAAACTTCCGAAACGCATTTACAATGTTGCTGCCATACATCGAACAGTCAACGATTTACAATCAACTCGACAGCAACGTCCCGATGGTGGCCGGTCCAACCGGCTACAATGCCGCAGCGCAGGCGCAAAATGTGGCTTTGGCGGCAACGATCATCCCGGCGTTCGTGTGCGCGTCAAGTGCCAGTCTTCCAACCGATGATTATCTGTATCCTGCCAATGGGTTTGGTCCAGGCGTACCACCGGTCAACTGTACCTGGAAAGGTGGAAGATCGGACTACAGCGGGACGACGGGAATACGTGGAGCTTTCGGAGATTTTGCATACGGAGTAGGAAAACAGGGTGGCGACCGGAACGGCGTCTTCCGAGCGGCTGGTTCGGGCGGCAGTAGAAGTTCAATGCGAGACATCACCGATGGCACATCGAATACGTTCCTGTTTGGCGAGCGTACTGGTGGTGTCAAGCTGTACTATAAGACAAAAACCGCCGCTTTGCCGGCGATTTTGGGACAGACGAATGGTGGCTCCTGGTCAGATGCTCTCGATTTCGAGCACTGGTTGCAGGGGTCACTTTATGACGGCACCGCCAACGGCGGACCTTGTGCAATGTGCACGAATATTCGCGGTAACGGCTTCCACAGTTTCCACACCGGCGGTTGTCAGTTTGCAATGGCTGACGGTGCCGTAAGATTTGTCAGTGAGAATATCGCTCAAATCACTTTTGCGTCAGTCGTTACGATGGGAAAAGGCGAAGTTGTAGGAGAATTCTGATCGGTTGCTGTCAGTTGGGGGAAGGCAGAATGCTCGTCACGTTCGTGGCGGGCATTTTTTTAAATCAACTTCTGTGAATGCATTCGTGAAGGAACTCCATGTCAGTTCGAATTTTTTTCCTGCTACTGATGGTTTTTGTTCTGGCTCAAGGATGTGGTGGCAGTGAACCACCATTTCGTAAGGCAACCAGTCCTGCGAAAGGCACATTGACTGTTGACGGACTGCCGCCTGGTTCTGGAATTCAAGTCCAGTGTCATCCGGTCGGAGCACCTGATACGGAGCATCCAACAGTTTCCGCGACGGAAGCCGATGCCGCTGGAAAATTTTCGATTTCAACTTATGAGTCCGGCGACGGACTACCCGCCGGTGAATACACATTGACTTTCACGTGGCAGGAATTCAACGTCATGTCGCGGTCCTACAGTGGCGAGGACAAACTGAATGGCCGATACAGCGATCCTAACTCATCCCAGATTAAGTTGACTGTGAAAGAAGGCGAGGAAAACGACATGGGCGTCGTCGCGTTAACAACAATGTAGCGGCTGTCGGGTGTTGTGCCCGGAGTTTTGTGCAGC
>JAYVNW010000976.1:0-3465 GCA_043758225.1 Candidatus Kuenenia sp.
GCGCGTTTCAGCAGGCTGGATCGAGTTGCATTGCTGGATTGGTCTGTGATCATATAAGCGGATTGGCGCTGGCCACCAGTAACTGTTTGTGAGATTGCCCGCTCATCGTTTAACCCATGGCCGACAGGCTTCGCTGCGGCTGGACCTGGCCTGTCGGGTATGGGTTAAACGAAGTACCAACACATTATCACAAAAATACTGTCACACGCCATTCGTTCTTGTGTAATGTCGTGATTCGAAACAACATCAGCAAGCCTAAGTCGTCAATCCTCGAATTGTCTTGACCATGGATACCGCTGATTTCGCAGATTGTTACTCTCTGGATATCAGTGGACTGACGTCCCCCGCTCGCCTATTCAAAAGTGTACATGATGACGATGCCTCAACTGATTTCAGATTCAATAAAATCGCAAGACAAGGCGAGTTGCGTGTCGCCGGATGATCTCAAGCAATACCTCTCCGGCTGGTGCGATGATGCCGATGCTGAACGCATTGAAGTTCATCTGGCAATGTGTTCCATCTGCGAACAGACTTTGCGGGAACTCGAAATCAAACCCGATACTCTGCTGCAGTCGCTGCAAAGCACGACTGTTGATAAAGTTACTGCTGATGAAAACGCGATTTCGCAACATTCAGAACATCCTATCGACGCAGCGTTGGCAAAAGCTCGTAGACTTATGGACCCACCCGCCGAATCATCAAAGCTCGCATGGCAACCCGTATCCAAAGAGCTCGGCGTTTACGAATTGCTGCGACCACTCGGACGCGGCGGCATGGGAGCCGTTTATCTCGCCAATCATCGGCAGTTGCAAAAACAAGTCGCCATCAAACTACTGCCGGTAATGTCGGCGGAAGATTCCGACGTGCGGGCTCGATTTCAGCGTGAAATTCGAGTTGTCGGGAAGTTGAATCATCCGTCGATCGTCGCCGCAACTGACGCGGGCGAAATCGACGGAACTCAGTTTCTGGTGATGGAATATGTTCCGGGTCTGGACCTCAGTCGGCTCGCTCGGCTACTTGGCAAGCTGCCTGTTGCCGATGCTTGTGAACTAATGCGACAGGTGGCGCTTGGATTGTCGTGTGCTCATGCGGAAGGCGTTGTGCATCGCGATGTGAAGCCATCAAATCTGATGCTCGATGAAACAGGTCACATCCGAATTCTGGACTTCGGACTGGCTCAGTTGAGTGTCTGGGACGAAGCCAGCGTGGATCTCACGACCGTTGGCCAGTTGATGGGAACGCTGGATTACATGGCTCCGGAACAGGCAGAACTCAGCAGCGGTGTGGATTATCGCGCCGACCTGTATGCCATGGGAGCCACGTTGTTCCGTCTGCTCTGCGGGCGACCACCGCTCGCCGCTGCTCCTAACCAGTCGCCTCTCGAGAAATTGCGAATGCTGGCCAATCATCAGTCTCCGAAACTCGATACGCTGTGTCCCGAAGCACCGGCAGCACTGGTGGCATTGGTCGGATCGTTGCTGTCTCGGAACCCGCAAGATCGCCCGGCGAGTGCGGCTCATGTGGCCGAGCAACTTGCGGCGTTTACTGCATCCGCGGATCTCGTTGGACTGCTGAAACGTGCTCAAAGCAAAGCTGCAGAATCGCCCGAGCTGCTGAAGCCTGAAAAGCTGGCCATTTTCGCAAAGCCGAGTTTCGATCCTCCACTCGCTGTAGAATCCCCGCCGCCGAATTCAAGACACAACGTCCGCTGGCTCCTCGCTGCCGCTCTGCCGTTGTTGGTCGTCGCCGGGATTCTCATCAAGCTGGAAACCGGCAAAGGCCAGCTCGTCATTGAATCCGACATTGACAACATCAAAGTCCAGATCGTCAGCCATGGCCGACCCGTCAGCGGCCTCACCGTCAACCACGGCACGACCGCCACGCGTCTTCGAGCTGACAAATACGAAGTCACCATCGACGGCCCCAGCGATGGACTGACGATCGAGAACGAACAGTTCACGATTAAGAATGGCGAGACGGTGGTGGCGCGAATTCAGCAACTTCCCACGTTGATGGCCCAAACAAAGGCAATGCCTGATCAATCCGCAGCGAATGCCACGGGCGCAGGTGTTACGTCAAATCCTTTGACAGCGATGCGTCAAAAGTTGTGGGAGTTGGAAGTGGAACTTCAACTGCAGGAGAAGAAACTCGGCTCCAGTCATCCACGGGTTTTAGCACTTCAGGACGAAATCGCGATTCGGGCGAAGCAACTGGACGCAGTTGCGAGCGAGATGGAATATGAAAGGGATATGGTTAAAAAATCAACTGAAACTAGTACCACACCAGCGACTTCACTAAGCCAGGCGGAACTGCTCTACGAAGGCAAAACGCTCAGTGAATGGCTGGACATGCTGTCGCGGGAGCGGAGTCCAACGGGGTTGAAGTCGGCGTTGGATGCGTGCGCGGCGCTGGTATCCCCGGAGACGTCGGAGAGGATTACTCAGACGATCCTGAAAGTTGTGCCACATCTGAACGGAACCACAATTTTTCCCACTGGGCCGGGACACATTTCCGCATATCTCGATGGTGAAGCGATGAAGGTTTTGCGGAGAGCAAACTCAGGCAGCGCGTACTACCAAATGTGGGTGAAGGAATTTGATGCAACTGACGAAGCCTGGCGCGAGCGGTTGTGGAATTATGCGTACTACTGAGGGGCGGATGCACCGATGCTGGAGCCAATTGTCGCGTGGGCAGAACGGCGATTGAAAAACGCTCCGACCGGAAACGCATTGGAAGATGAAGTGACTTTGAAAGCAGCGAACTACCTACGGAATCTTACATCAGCCAATTGCAGCAACAGGGTTCGACAGGCTGTCGCAAAAGAAGACGCTGCATTCGACAATCGAGTGTTCTCCACACTCAAGGCCAGTTCGCTGTTGAACGACTCATGGTGGCTCAGTCGCCCGCTGGTTTATCGCAATTCCAGCAATCAAGGTCGAAGTCGTACCGATCAGAATATCTGGCCCGCAGGGATCAAGTCTGAAATAACAAGAGTCGCCATTGAAACACTTCAGAGCAGCGATTCACCGCCGGAGCTCGTTGCTGAAGCATGCATGATTGTTGCCAACGGGGCGGATCTGGATGTAGATGCGAGGTTGCAAGTTCTTACTGCCGTGAACCGTCGCCTTATGGCGTTGTGTGCCAACCCTGAAACGCTGCGAGCGAGAGTAACGACGGACGGCGAATTCGCCAGTTTTGTGACACCCGACATTAAAACGCCATTCGGCCCCCAAAAATCAATCTTCCAAATCAACGACTCTAATACGGCGTATCTCGCGCTGGTGTGTCTCGACGTGATGAAATCGCTCCACGACCACGCAATGGTATCTCAGGGGCTGAGCGATGTTTTGAGTCAGGTTCAGCCCGCCAGAGACCTCCTGAACATGGCCCAAGAGACAAGCAAGTCTGATGGTGGCCGCAACAATGGCACCTCTCCTTTCGGACCCGCATCTGGGCTTCAGCTGT
>JAYVNW010000977.1:0-10004 GCA_043758225.1 Candidatus Kuenenia sp.
GTCTGTAACCAGTGCGCTGAACGCTCGGTCGGCGTAGGGGATGAGGTCAGTTTTCAGACTTGGAAAACAGTTAAAGTGCACATCCCAGCCCGGTGCATCGACGCCGACGAAACGGCAGCCGCCTTCGACCAGGCGTCGCGCCAGCAAGGCACATTGCCCCAGCTGCGTGCGACCATAGGCGTCTCGTACGGAATCCGGTTCAGCGTGGATGTTGAACGCTTTTCTGGCGTCGTCCGATGTTACCAGACTGTACGCTTTTTCATAATAAGTCGACATGGCCTTACCCTGGGCCTGATTGCGTTCGCGTTCGAGGTGATCAATGCCTGACAGCAATTGTCTGCGCAGGCTGAGTCGTTTATCTGAAAGTTGTCCGGGCGGGCGCAGGTCTTTGACTTCAAAGTCAGGCTGAGTGGGATCAGCCTCGATAACAAACGGCGCATGTTCCGCGCCGTAAAATCCGGGGCCACCGGCCTGCATGGGATGAGGCAGATTGATGTAAGCCGGCAGGGCACCTCGCTGGCCCAGCGTCCGTGAAACAACTGATCCGATGGACGGAAAGTACTCGTTGTTGGGTATTGGGTTGTCACCGTCGGCAAAGCTGGGTCGATGACCTGTCATCACATAATGGTAACCCGTCGAATGTCCGTTATCGTTGTGACTGTGACTCCGGAGGATGGTGTATTTGTCCGCCATCTGCGCACACAACGGCAGCTGATCTGTCACAAAAATATCGGGGACATTGGTGCTGATCGTGCCGAACGGCCCCCGAATCTCCGGCGGAGCTTCCGGTTTGGGATCCCACATATCCTGATGAGGCGGTCCACCTTCCAGAAAAAGAAAAATGCATGACTTGGCTCTGGCGGCCACCGGACTTGCTGCCACGGCCTGGAGTTCGAGCAGGCGAGGCAACGTCAAGCCTCCGATCAGACCGCACGCACCCAGTCTCAGGGCATGCCGTCGCGATGTGCCATTGCAGTTCTGATACTGTCTGCCGAGCGATAATCGAAACATGCGCAGTTTCCTCAGGAACTAATGATTAAACACAAACTCTTTGGAATTCAGCAATGCCCACAGCACGTCTTCGGCTGCGGCGCGGCGATCTGTATCTTCGAATGCTGAGAGCATCAATTCTTTCTCGGCACTTGTCGGAAAACGCGACAGTGTGCTGAGATACAGTTCATCGATCAATTCAGCGGGCGACATTTCAGACGCGGCTAGTTTGCGAACGTGACCATGTCGATGTGAAATCTTTTCGAAGATTTCAGGTGCATTCAGCAGGTGCAATGCCTGAGCGATACTGGGTTCATTGCTGCGTTCACATTCACACACGGTCGCGCGCACAGGCCGACCGAAAATGCGAAAGAAATAAGAGGGCATATGATTGTCCCAGATCTGGATCGCTCGGTAGCCTTTCGGCCATCCGTTAAAATCTTCCGGCACGCCGGTGCTCTGCGAAATCGCATCCAGCAGAACTTCTGCAGGTTGTGATTTCTGAATGAAGTGCGAAAAGTTCTGCTGATCGTCGATGTTTGATGGCAATGCGGTCGAACTTAACTGGTACGCACGCGAATTCAGGAGCGTGCGAGTGAAGGCTTTCAGGTCGTACTTCACATCCCGCATATGGCTGGCCAGAGCATCGAGCAAAGCAGGATTGGTCGCAGGATTTGTTTCGCGGATATCGTCGATCGGTTCGATCAGACCTCGCCCGAAATAGTGTGCCCACAGGCGATTGGCGATCGCTTTGGCAAAAAAGGGATTCTGATCTGCGGTGAGCCAGTCGGCCAGAACTCGGCGACGATCGGACACGTGCAAAAAATCGGCCGGAGCGGCTCCCAAGGCGTGCGTCGCCACAGTCTCGCCGCCCCGTGGATGGGGCAGGTCGTTTCCACCAAACGAGACCACGGCCTGTTCGCCATTGGGAAGTTTCTTCAGCGTCAGCCCGGTGAAGAATCCCGCCAGGCCAACATAATCGGCCTGACTCCAGTGTTCCGACGGATGATGATGGCACTGAGCGCACTCGATGCGCACACCCATCAGCAACTGGCTGATGGATCGAGCAGCCTCGTCCGGTTTGTTCAGAATCTTGTAGAAGGAACCCGGGCCTTCTGCCGACGTATTTCCCTGCACGGTCAGCAGATCGGTGGCGAATTCGTCAAACGGGCGATTTTGGGCAAAGCCATTCCGCAGCCAGCGCTGCATGGCCACCGCACCCTGCGGGGAAATGGTCAGCTGATCGGCGCGCAGAATGTTCAGCCAGTTCATGGTCCAGTAGTCGATGTATTCGTCGCGCTCCAGCAGGCGGTCAATCAACCTTGACCGTTTGTCCGGCGATGAATCATTCAGGAATTGGCGGACCTGCTTGGCAGTTGGCAGCGTCCCGATGGTATCCAGCGACACGCGGCGCAGAAACGTGGCGTCATCGGACAGCGGGCTGGGTTCGATGCCAAGGCGTTCAAGTTTGTTCCAGGCCAATGCGTCGATGAAGTTATTTTCCGGCGGGCGGGTAAACATCACGCCTGGACGCGGCAGCGTAATGCGGCATGTGGCGACATGGCCGAGGTGCCGCACCAGAATGGCGGCTTCACCAGGAATCTCGCTGGCCTGAATCAGACCACGAGAATCAACATCGGCAATGGACGCGGCGTTGGATACGAATTCTGTTTCGTTCGTGACACAGCGACGAGACCCCGAAGCATCGACCGTACTGACCCGAATCTGCTGCGTCTCACCACCAAACAGAATCTGCTGCTGCGGTTCGATTTCAATACCGACGATTTCCGATGCCGGATCGTCAACCGCATCGAATCGCGCGCCTTCGGCAATCCACCGCAGGAGCCGTCGATCACGGTAAGTGCCAGGCTCGATCCGTTGACCGCCGCCGTGAGGTGTTCGTGCTGACGCTTTCAAAAACAGCAGACTGCTGCCGGGGGATGCCACTGAAACACGTCGCCCGCGCCCCTCCAGTACCAGCGATTCGAAGTCCGTTTGCGCGTCATAACCGAAGATGCTGAGCTTGAATCCGTTCTGACCTTCTGCTTTGCCATGACAGCCGCCTGAATTGCAGCCGGCTTTTGTGAGGATCGGAATGATCTCGCGGCGGAAGGAAATCGGCAACGGATTGTCCAGTTGGCGGACGGTGATGGGAATCGTCGTACGATCCCCGGCTGACTGAATTACGATGACGCCTGCGCCATTCGCTATTGGGCTGATCAGGCCGCGGTCATCGATCGCCGCAATTCCCGGCGGATCAATCTGAATCGACACCTTGCGTGTGATATCAAGTGATCGTCCCGCAGCGTCGGCCTGATAAATGACAATCTGTTGTGTCGCTTCCGGCCGTTCCAGCGTCACTTCGGACGGAGTGACCTGCAGCGTCCCGGCCTGAACGAATTCAGCGTATCCGCTGAAGGCCAGCAGCCAGACGGCAAACAAAGATGTGGAAGGCAGGCAAAGCACGATCAGTCCTTGAGGAGAGATCTATGGCGTAAAAGTGGGGCGGGATCGTGAGTCTACCAGAGGTGAACGGGCCAAGGCAACTCACTTTTGCTGCCTGCAAAGTCGCCTTTCGCTCCGCGAAAGTAGTGAATAGCGTTTGTACTGGATGTGGTGTTCGCGCTGCTTTCGCGGAGCGAATGGCGACTATTATTGTTTGACCGATTGTACAGCGTTACAAAATATGACACGAAACGCGAATTCGCGGCGTCAACGCCTGAGAATTTTCCTGAGTCGGGTTCGGATCTCACAATACAGCGTCAAAAGCGTTTGTCGTTGAGCCAAAGCCGGTTATTCTTTCGCAGCCTGGGGACCTTTACGACATTTTAACGCTGACAGACGATTGTGGATTGATCATGGGATTGTTCGACAAGCTCAAACGTGGACTTGAAAAGACCAAGCAAATTCTGCGAACAGACGTTCGTGACTTGTTCAGATCCGGACAGATCCTCGACGACCAACTGCTGCAGGATTTTGAAGCGAGAATGATTCGCACCGATATGGGTGTGACCGCAGCTGGACGTATCGTCGCACGGATCAAGAAAGACCACGGCGGGCGCACAATCGATGTCGATGCCGTCTGGAAGACGATTCATGATGAAATGGTTGAACTTCTGAAAGGCCACGATTCCATTCGCTGGGATTTGACGAACCCGCTCTCACCCCTGGCAAAATCAGAATCCGGGCCCACCGTTTTTCTGGTTGCCGGTGTCAACGGAGCCGGCAAGACAACCTCAATTGCCAAACTGGCAAACCTGTTGCAGAAGAATGGAAACAAAGTTGTGCTCGCTGCGGGCGACACGTTCCGAGCGGCGGCTGTCGAACAGCTTGCGTTGTGGAGCGAACGTCTGGGATGCACAATCGTTCGCAAGGAAAGCAATTCAGATCCCGCAGCTGTTGCGTACGAAGGCGTTCAAAAAGCAGTCGAACTTGGTGCTGACTATCTGATTATGGATACAGCTGGCCGATTGCAGACTCAGAAGAATCTCATGGACGAACTGGAAAAGATTCGCCGCGTGATGCAGAAGATCATTCCCGACGCGCCGCACGAAAGTTTGTTAGTCCTCGACGCCACCACGGGCCAAAATGGACTCAGCCAGGCCAAGAGCTTTTCGCAGGCCATCGGTTGCACGGGACTCATTCTTTCGAAACTCGATGGCACCGCGCGGGGAGGCGTCGTTATTGCGATTCGTCAGGAAATGGGATTCCCCGTCAAATACATTGGAGTCGGCGAACAGATCGACGATATTGAACTGTTCGACCCGGACAGCTTTGTCGATGCGTTGTTTGCAAAGTAACTGCTGATTACTTTACTGCGGGCTTTTCTATGGTCTTAGGCAGTGGTCGCAATTTCGCATTGCGCAGTTTTGCTGTCGTTTGATAGGTGGCAAAGCCAAATGGTTTTGAACGATCGATTTCGAATCGCGTTCCTATTCTCTGGCCCGTCGTGTCGACATCGACAATCTGATTGTCGTCAATCCACGCACTGATATGGTCGTCAGCGACGATCAGGCGGAACTTGTACCACTGACCTTTGGTAAAATCCCGATAGCTGGTTGTTTCGTTCTCGGATGCATCCATTCCGCTCAAGCTGGACAGCCCGCAAACGCCGCCTCCCCAGCCACCGATGATCAATGAGCAATGCGAGTCTTTGACTGGAAAAGTCAGCCCCGCAAAAAAATCGCTGCCCACCACACGCTGAGCTTCGAATTGAACTTCGTAGTTTATCTTCGGTAGTTCTCGTTCGGTGTGAACGCCGGACAAATCGACGCCCTGGGAAATCACAACATTTCCATCTTCCACAAAGACTTCACCTTCGCCGCCGAAGTTTGTGATTTTCCAGCCGTCCAGATCTTTGCCATTAAAGAGTGGTTGCCAGCCGTCTTTGTCAGCGATCGGCGCTTCCTTTTTTGCATCATCCAGGACTGATGCCTGTTTTTTGGGTTCCGCAGGCTTTTTGTCATCGGCTGTCACATTCACAGACGTTGTGACCGCAATGGATGCGATGATTATCGATGCCCACAGGCATGTTTTGTGTTGGCCGATCATTTTCGTTTCTCCCGAAATGTTGCCGAAGCGTTTGGCTGCTCATTTGCCAACGGTCTGCATGTTACCGTTCACTGGCGCGGGATGGAAACGTTTTCGGCGTTCCCGCCGACGTAGCGGCGGGTGTAAAGTACACCCGTCGCTACGCCGACGGGAATGTTCTTCAACGCGGCAATTGACTGTCATTGGGCGCTATGAAACCAGCTTGAAAGTGCATCACTACCATGGTGCTTCCATCAGATCAACAATGCGAGACGCCAGTCGCGTCGCTGCTTCCTGTTGTGCTGTCGCAAGTGACTGACCAACCTCCGGTGCGAAGCTCACAGCACTGGCCTGTTGTGTGAGTGCCGAGGATATCGGAAATGTCTGCTGATGCAGAATCTGCCCACTGCGGCGGTCAACCCAGGTGACCTCTGCACCAACCATCAATTGCAGCTCACGAGGATCGTCGTATCTTGTTTCACTAAGGACATTTTTGCGAATGTCGACAATCTTGCCTTTCAGAATCGTATCAGCGGTTTCTGCATCTTCCAGACGGTAAGGAGTTCGAGTTCGAATCTCACGCTGTACGGCTTCGGTCAGCAAATAGTCCAGATTCCGACGAAAGGAATCCGACTGAAACACCGGAACATGCACCGTTCGAACATCATGCAGCGTCTGCGTTCCAAGCGTATAGCCGCATCCCGCGATCGCAATCACGCTGAATACTGCCATTCGATTGATAATGCTGGAAAACATGACATCAGGTCGCTTTTAGATTTTTGCCGCATAGCTTTCTTATGGAAGAACAACTCGGCCACGGTTTTCATCGCCAGTGGAATCACTCACGGATTTCACTGGCCCGTTTCCGCTACCGGATGGCTCCGGCGGCTTAGGTTCTGCGGCGGGCAGTGAACTTACGAATTCATTGACATCAGGCAGTCCATTCAATTCGCTGCGATCGATGTTTTTCAGGACAGCTCGCGCATCTTTTGCGAACGATGTGTCGGGATATTCATTGATCAACTGAATGCATGCAATCGCCACCGCACGTGGTCGGCGTTTTTTCTGATAGTATTCTACTTCGTACCATGCACGCTCTGCCTGCTGAAGATAGATTTTCTGCAAATCTTTCCTCAGCTGAGGTCGTTCCAGCGATGCTGGAAACAGATGCAGGGACTGCTCTTTGAGCTTCTGAGCACCTGCCAAATCCCGGCCTTCGTAGTATGGCCCCTGGTAGCTCATTTGTTTGACATGTGCACCAAGCACAAATGCGTCTTCAAGGTGTGGACTGTCCGGATATTCGTCACGCAGGATTTCGAAGTAGCGATCCGCTTCAACGAAGTTTTCCTTCCGTTGATAGTATGTCGCCGTGAGCATCAATGCGTCATCGGCCAGCGGGCCAGTCGGATCATTCATCCAGATGGATTTCAGGCATTTCAAGGCGTTTCCTTGAGTATCGAACCATGGCCGCGACTTGTCATGAAAATTTGGCAGAATGGGGACGCGAACTGTCGGATCGATGGATTTTTTTTCCGGCGTTTTATCTTCAATTACCTTTTCGCCGCTGACCTGACGAATTTGGTTTTTCGCCACCGGATCGACGATTTCCAGCCAGTCCCGAGCGATCGCAAACAAACGCCGCGTTGCGGGTTCGATGTAGCGAGTCGAGGGATAGTCCTCAAACAACTGATCGTAGCCATCCTGTGCTTTGCCGTATTCTCCTTTGGCGTAATAGGATTCCGCCAGATAGAACTGAGCTTCTTCGCCCAGTGAAGACTCTTTGAATTTCTTGGCCGCCTTCTTGCACAGCTTGATGGACTGATCATACTCGCCGCGATCGTAAGCAAGTCGCGCTTGTTCGACTTGACGTCGTTCTTCAGCGGAAAATCGGCGTCCCATTTCCAGAGGATTCTCTTCGCCGTACAAGCGCCGTTCCAGGGGCCCTCGTATTGATCCGGGCTTGAGCAGACTGGAAATGTCCATCATGCCGGAATCGCCGTCTCTGGAGAAGGCAGAACAGCCAGCCATCAGCGAAAGGAAAATCGAAACAGGAATCAGCAGACAGGTCGCACTGAATGTCGGCGCTGAGCTTCGCGGACCGATCCGATCTGTCGATCCGGATCGACCTGCCGATTCCATCCGGCTGTCGAGCATCCTGCAGACTTGCATGGTGAAAAATTTCCCTGAACTCGCCTGTGCCTTTGATTCAGCGTCGAACGAGAAGGTTGGAGTTGCACAAAGACAATAGGTCAAGGTTGGTGTCTTCAGATCTGGATGTACCGCAATGTCGATGGCTTGCGCCCAAGCGCGTGAGTAATGGCTGACACTGCGAGCCTGTGACATTCCTCCAGCTGTTTTTTTGTAAATTCAATTGTGTTGATCGTCTCTGCGGATTCCTGAGTGAGGCGACGCAGGATCTCGATAGATCCAGATGAAATGGAAACACCAGCGAATTCTTCGCTTCGACAGGAAGCACACAGCACTCCTCCCTGGCTGACCCAGTGTGCGAACTGTTTTCCGGTTTGTACGGTCTCACCACACACCGAACATTCAAAGAGATTGGGAAGCAAGCCGATGAGCTGAAGCAGAGAAATTTCGAAGTGAATAATGACAGGGGAAGAGAGGTTTTCAGTTGAAGAAAGAGCTGACAACGTGGAGATTGCAAGATCATAGATTTCAGGAGCCGGGTCGAAGTCTTCCGTGAGTCCGTTCAGCAATTCAGCGACATAGTAGCCGCCGTAAAGACTGGTCAAACCACCTTTGGCACCGGAATTCTGCGGCTGAAAGCGGCGGATCAAGCGCGCTTCGGTGAGCAGATTGAGGGTGCCGGAAGATTTCCTGATAAAGACTACGCGACACTCGGAAAGCAGGTCAAGAGCAGCATCAAAAGGGCCTTTAAGCCGCTTAGCTCCCTTTGCTAAGGCCGCCATTTTTCCAAATTCGCGACTAAAGAACGTCACAACTCGGCTGGATTCGCTGAAATCCACCTGTCGAATGACGAGGGCATCTGCTTTTTCGAGCGACACTGGAGTTTTCTGTCTACCGTGCTTTAATCGCAATACAGTTCAATGAAAGGAACTCGTAGCGAAACTCGTCTGGACTTTCGGCCATTTCACAGGACATCCGAAACACTTGACGAGTTTCGCTACGCATGATGGCACCAGAAACAAAAAATTGCCACTCGAATACGTTCCGTCCAAAATGAAAACCGCAGCGGAACAACAAGGCTCCGCTGCGGTCTGGATACTAAGAAGTCGATCGAATCAACTTGTCATCACGCTTCTCAAATTAGTAGGTGAGGATCGCATCGATACCAAGGACTGTCGAATTGAACAGATCAGCGTGCCCTGGAGCGGCAACGGAGTTCTGTGCACCCGGTGACCACATCTGACGAATTTCCGGACGAATGACCAGTTTCTCCATCGGGAAGTAGTTGAAACCGTAGGTCATCGTGTTATATCCGGTGCCGTCGGCTTTGTACCATTCCTGACGAACACCAGCCTTGACCTTATCGTTGACTTGATAGAAGGCATAGTTGATCAGGCCGGTGGAATTATTCGCAACACCTGTCGTCGCAAAATTGGACGCCAGGTTTGATCCCAGAACGTCAAACTGATGGACGGTTGAAATCTTGTCCGTCCAACCTTGTGTCAGAACGATGCTGTTGATAGAACCATTGCCGCGCCAGCCGAGGTTGCCAGCCGTCATCATGTATGTCAGTGTTGTTTTTTCTGCGACTTTGTAAATGAAGCCACCAAGGAAGCTGCTACCGCCATTGTAGCGATCGAAGCCAGTGTCCATACCGGCTGTCCAGCCACCGAGTACCTGAAGATTGTCTCCAGCCTTATAAGTGGACAGAAAACCTGTGTGAGTAAACGGTTCGCTGTTATAGAAGGTCAACTGGCGGCTGAGGAAGAAGTTACCACCGGACGGAATCACTTCGTAGCCAACAGGCGTATAGAAGTGACCGATTTTCGTGGACAGATCTCCAACTGCGACTTCTGCGTACAACTGCGGAAGTGCATATTCGTAAATTCCGTGGTCCCATCCATTAACGTAGTCGTAACGTCCCGGATTGTTACCAAACGATTGTGCTTCGTTACCATCGACGCCGTATATCATTTCAGCTCGATATCCAAATCCGATACCGTTGCTGCCGTCGGCCGTTTTGTTGAGGTACAATCCCTGTTGGTTCAGATTCAATCTGTTCCATTCATGGGCGTTTGGATATGTTCCTGGGCCAAAGTTCACGCTGTTAAACGCCCCGTTGCCTGTGAATGCACCATCGGGTCCATTCTGGTAACCGAACTGAGTCCAGCCACCTACAGTGGCTCCATTGCCCCAGTCGCCGAACAGGCCGAGCTTTCGTCCGCCTACACTAAACAAGGAATCTCCACATCCTTCTCCGCAGCTTTCGCCGCAGGCATCGGAGAGCAGATCACCACAAGGAGCAGCACTGGCTGGATCACAGACTGAAGTTGGAG
>JAYVNW010000978.1:0-7854 GCA_043758225.1 Candidatus Kuenenia sp.
TCACAACAAGCAGTTCTCCACGTTCGCCTATCCCAATCGCAGCCACAGCGTCTCGGAAGGATCAAACACGTCGCGGCATCTGTACGGTCTGCTCACTCGATTCCTCAATGAGCAGACTCCCGCTGGCCCGCAACCGCGTCAGAGCGCCCCGTGACGAGGTCGCGAGAACGAGAAGCGCGTGCAGACTTATACCTCACGCGAGCTGAATGGAGACATTTCCACTGCGTGAGCAAGGAAGTCCACCTATTTTCAGGGTATCACTCGCCCTCGCTTACGCTGCGGGTTTCTAAAGGAAGTGCCATTGGGCTGACGCCGACCGGCTCGCCTGTTTAGAGCGATTACAGTTCGGATGTCGCGGCCAACCGTAGCTGAAGTCGTGAGACTTCAGGCCGGAACTCTCACGAGCTCCACTACACCCAGCTTGGATTCGCTTGTGGGCTCCGCTTAATTGATAGAGTGAGACGACAGCACATCAATCAGATTGTTGTGGTCGTCAGTCCAGACGATGTGTGGCTGTTCGGAATTGAAAGAGGTTCGTTTTCCAAGGGCTGCCTTCAGCGATGTTTGATCGCGTGACAGCAGTCCCCAGATCGAACTGAATGTTCCCGCCTTCGGGGTGGCGCTAGCGGCGACGATGACATGAGCCATCTGAAGTTCGCGAGCAAGTCCCGCCAGCACGGGCCTCAGATCGAAATGAATGTTAGTGACGTGGAAGGCCAGCACGCCGTCGGGCTTGAGATGCCGCAGGTAAACCTCGCCCGCCTCGCGCGTCAGCAAATGCACGGGGATTCCGTCGCCCGAAAATGCGTCGAGGACCAGCACGTCAAACTGCTGCGGAGACTCGCGCTCCAACACCAGCCGCGCATCGCCCAACGCGATTTCGGTGTCCGCCCTGCATTCCTTGAGGAAGGTGAAGTGGCGTTGAGCCATTTCGACAACGGCGGGGTTGATCTCATACAACCGCAAACGGTCGCCGGGCCTTCCATACGCGGCGAGGGTTCCGATGCCCAAGCCAACCACACCGACATGCCGGGGAGACTCGATACGGTGCGTCGCGAGTAACCGTCCGACTCCCGATCCTCGACCGTAGTAGGCTGTCGGCCAGAGCCGCTTCTCGGATGTTGAGAATTGAATGCCGTGAATGACTCCGCCGTGAACGAGCTGAACTTGTGGTTCGCCCGTGGCGAGGTTCTTCTTTTCCTCGACCTTCAGCACTCCATAGAAGTTGCGTGCCACCGCCAGGGTTCCCGGCAGACGTTGCCCGCCATACGACAGACCAAGACAACTGAGCAGCAACATTGCGGTCGCCGCCACCATCGCCGTGCGCGGCCTGATCCACTCCGCCTCGCCTCCGATCACCGCGAGAAACAGAAGGCCGAATGCCAACGCTCCGAGGTACAACTCGAAGTAACCCGCAAACAGGAGCGGTGCCAGAATCGCCACGAACATCCCGCCCGCTGCTCCCCCCGCCGAGATCGTCAGATAAAACAGCGTCAGGTATTTCGGATGCGGCTTCAGTTTGACCAATTCGCCATGACAGACCATGCAGCTCGCGAACAACGCCCCGAAGTAGATCAGCAGTTGCCTGACGAGAGAGCTGCTCGACGCCGTCACCGCCAGAAAACAGGCCAATCCCAGCAGGATCACGGCCAGAGGACCGAAGATTCGGCGGTGATACCAGCGTTCCCCATCGAAGCACAGGATGAAGGTCAGAAGGTACAAAGCGAGCGGCGCGACCCACAGGAACGGCACGACCGCGACATCAAGACAGACCTGGTTTGTGGTGGCCAGTAGCAACACGGACGCGGTCGCTGCCAGACCAAACCAGAGGCCAATCTGGTGGGAGCCCGGCTTGGCAACCGACATTTCATCGAGCGAGTCGGCTCGATTCGCCGCAGACTCGATAGAGGAGCGCCAGGCAAGAACGGCACAACCACTGCAGACAACGGCGAACAGCGCGAAACTGACAGACCAGATATCGGACTGCGCCGACTTGGAGAACATCCGCTCAAACGCCAATGGATAGGCCAGCAGAGCCAGCAATGAGCCGACGTTCGAGAGTGCGTACAATCGGTACGGGGATCGTCCCGCGTGCGTCCTCCCGTGCCAGCTTTGAATCAGTGGGCCTGTCGCCGACAACAGAAAGTACGGCAGGCCCACGCAGACCGTCAGCAACCCGACGATTCGCAGCGTGGGCCACTCCGTGACAGTTGGCTTCCAGTCCGTACCGGGTGCAATCGGCAGCATGGCCATCGCGGCTAGCAACAGCAGCATGTGCAGCGTCCCCTGCCAGCGCATGGACAGTCGCGACATCAGGTGCGCATACAGGTAACCACCGAACAGCAGCACTTGGAAGACCAGCATCGCCGTTGTCCAGACGGCCGGACTGCCACCGAACCACGGCAGGATGAACTTTCCCAACAGCGGCTGGACCAGAAACAACAGAAAGGCACTCAGAAAGACGGTGCTCGCGTAGCAGATTGAGAGCATCAAACCGGTGGCCGGAACGGCAAGGCGTGTTCCCTCAAGAGTTCGCGACCATGAAGTTCCGCCCTCCCGATTGATGGTTTCGTTTGCCATAAGCGGATGCTCCCATGCGCTGCTCAAACTCGAAGTTTCTTCTTGCGCGATGCGACCCAGGCAGCGATCGAGTCGATCTCGCAAGACCGATGCCACCGACAGTAGCCACGCGATTGACCCTGATCCAACTGCCATTCCTGCAGAAGCACAGGTTCGAGTCAGAACCGTTCCGATTCTTCATGCCGTAACGTCTTTTCAGTCGCGTCCAAATTGTTTGGGGAGCACACGTGTTGCGAAATGCGCGTGAGCTATCGAATGGCCCACCGTTTCACACGCAGTGATTCCGTTGTTCACTGAACGACTGCAACGACATCTCATGGTTCATGAGGAGGATCATCAGTGAACACGGTCACCGGCGCGCTCGTGCGTCCTTCGGGTAATAGCCGTGATTTTCGCGGTTCTTCGCCAACACGAGCCAGCTTTTTCTTCGCTGCTCGCAGTCCATCACCAATCTGCTGATGGAAGATTTCTGCTCCCGGCATCCAAATCGCTCGGTTGAGCCAGACGAGTGCCTCTGCACTCCGACCAACCTGCTGTAGGCATTGCCCCAGACCACAATAGACATCGGCAGCGGCGATGCGGCGATCAACAAGTGCCTGATACTCCAACGCGGCCTGATGGACTTTGCCAGACGCAAACAGCGCATCCGCGTATTGCGCCCTCAGGTCAACACGATCCGGCCAGCGCCGCACCGCGAGTTCGGACGTGGAAAGGCTCTGCTCGATCCATTTCTTGGAGGCGGTCAGGTCCAGCCCATCGTCTTTCGGTCGGGGGCGCACAGTAAGGATTGCGACGTTGCGCTCTTCGTAGGCGACTTCGTAAGCATACTTCGGGTCAACGCCCTGCAGTTCCCAAGGAAACGCAAATGGCATTCGCCGCGAAGGGACGATCAAATAGTCCACTGACTGATCTTCAATCGCCCGATGCAACGTCGAAATGTTGTCCGAATCGAACGCAAACATTTCTTGTGGACGATGAGACGTTGAAGCGACATCGGCATGAACAGTCAAGACGCGCGAGTCCACCGGAGAGTTCTGGGCCAACCAATTTCCCGCAGCGTTCCAGTCGGCGTAATAGTAGCCGGGTTCAGCCTCGGCATAGAAACGCTCTGAGCTCCAGACGAACGCGAGGTTCGCGCGAATCATGCGCGTGTCGTGATAGCCCTGCCAACTGCAGAGTGCCAAAACCAGACTCGCAATAGCCCCTCGGCAAATTGGAGTGGGCAACGACCGAAATTTGAATCGCGAGGCCAACAACCGGCATCCCGACGGAACGAAGGTCCACATCACCGGGATCATGGGCCACGCGAGGCGTTCGTGCGTCCACGGCCAAACCATCAGGACGGCCATGTACATCGCCAGATACAACGCGGCCAAACCACCATCCCGCGATCTTCTCGCATACAAACCATACAACGCCGCCAGGCAGACTCCCGATCCGCACAGAAAGACCAGCCGTTTGGGAACGGCGGGAATGATCGTCCCGTCCACGGTCACCATTTCGTACCCTGGAAAACCCGGAGTGAGTCCGGGCAAGAGTAGTTCAAAGATCAAACCGATGTAGGCTGTCGCACGCAGCAGCATCGAGACGAGCAGAGCCACCAATCCTGAAGAACTGGCATTGCCTAGAATGGCCGTCGAGTAAGTTGTCTCACCGATCGACGCATTCCGCGCAGCCCACAGTGCCGCAGCCACGACGGCACCACTCACTGGCACCAGCCAGATCCGGCGACTGCGATTCAGGCAGGACCACAACCCGATGGCGGCAACCATCACAATGCCGGTTGTTCGCACGAAGGGAAGGAATGAGAGCAATACCGTCACGAACAAGAGCCGTCGCACCGTTGGGCGTGTGGATTGATGTGTGACCGACCGGAGAACAGCCAGAACACCTGCGACGAATGGAACCTCGCTCAGTACCTCTGTCCCAAACAGCAACGTATAGGGACTGCTGGCCACAATCCCCAAGACCGCCAATGCGCCCCAGTCGATGTGCTTGCTCTCGGCACTTGAATCGCGTGCCGTGACATAGACCAATCCCAGCATCACCAGAGTCAGGCCCACGACCGTCAACTTGGCCACAAGTGCATTGTTAGGTGACACGACTGCTGCTGGCATCAACAGGACGGACATTCCCGGAGGGCGATACGTAAACGCCGATCGGCTGACATCGTCCGTTCGACTATATCCGTGCAATTCGACCAGTGATCGCGCCATCATTACATAGTAAGGGCTGTCGGGATCAAACAAATGCAGCCGGTTGAATCGAGATAACGCGCCAGCGGCGAACAGCATCAAGATCAATGCCGGAATTACCCTCGATCGCCAACAGGGCACGCCATTAATGTCCGCACTCATGAGAATCACCACACAACCGTGTTCAAAACGTCTTCTAACCCTTGCGCAGCCCGGCGCGATGCAAACGAGCAACAAGGGCTGACGCCACCCCGCTTGGAGAATATCTCACGTTATTGCCGCGCGGGGCATCAACTAGGCGATGGCCACTCATTTCCGATGATTCCTTCCGAATCTGCACGGTGTCGCCCTGCATTCACTCAAAGAACGACCGTGCCGGACGATTGTTCGTCCGGCACGGCTCAATGTCTGACGATCCGCAATACGGGCCGCAGAAATCAGCCAGCCGTAGCGGTATCTGGCGCGCCGCAAACGAGATCGCAACCGTCGTTGCTATCGCAATCATCGACACCGTCATCCCAGCGTGAACCGGCGAAGGCGTTCTTGATATTTGAAATCGAACCACCGGACTTGGTGGACGAGAATCCGGTGACGCTGTACGACTGGTTCAACGTACCGATGGCGTTGGAGATGTCATTCAATTCGGTGTTGACGGCGACAGCGACTTCGCTGAGACCGACAACCATCGCCAGTATGGCGATCGTCAAGACCAAGACCAGTTCGGCCGAAATGATCACACCGCTTTCATCGCACATGAACTTTTCGAACATAAACAACTATCTCCTAATGAGACCAGCGAAATTGGAGCTATCTCACGAGAAGAGACTCCGCCGCGACATTTCCAAATGACACGGCTGAAGGCGATATTGCCATCCACCCAACCGAAGACTGTCGCACAAGAGTCGGATAAACAGAGAAACACAAAAAGCCGTGCCGAACGATGAATCGTTCGGCACGGCCAAGTTGTCAGACGGTCAGCAATACTGACCGCAGAAATCAGCCACCTGTAGCGGCAGCTGGTGCACCGCAGACCAGATCGCAGCTGTCGTTGGCATCACAATCATCAACAGTGTCGATGAAAGCGGATCCGACGAAGAAGTTCTTCAGCGTGGAAGCGCCACCCTTTGACTTGGTGCTCTGAAATCCGGTGACGCCGTAGGATTGATTCAACGAACCGATGGCGTTCGAGATGTCGTTCAACTCGGTGTTGACGGCAACAGCGACTTCGCTGAGGCCAACAACCATCGCCAGCACGGCGATCGTCAGCACGAGGGCCAATTCGGCCGAGATGATCACACCTGATTCGTCATTGAAAAGCTTGTTCAACATTGTCTGAATTCCTTGTTTGAAATGAACCGACTCGACAGGCTCCGAAGAGAATCTTCCGAGCCACCGACACCGAATAGAACGAACACCCTCGTTCCAACCCGGCTTGCTGACGAGAACACCTCTCATCAACGTGGCGAAGTCGTCGGCCGACAACTTCACCGTCTTCCCCGTACAGGAAAATCACGACGAGCCATGAATGACCAAAGCTCGAAATTAGACTTTGAGCAGTCTCCAGTCAGAACCGGATGACCACTCAGGGAGGTGAGAAAAGCGGCTGGCGACGAGTCCGAAACCGGGCTCACATCCGAGCGTTCACGAACCGGATGCTCCACTTTTCTCTTGGACTAAACTGAAGTACGGGAGAGTAAGTCCCGGCAGACTGCTGAACATAAACTGGCGTTAAACCGCTGAGCGGAAGGGTCTGTTAGACTAACCCTGTTACCGCGACTTGAACGGAAAAGTCAGTTAGCAGCGACCGTGCCGGGACGTTGCCGAACGGCAGCGCGCACGGGCAGATCGTCTCCGGAGCGAACCGCGCATCCGGGACGTAACTCATGATTTCACAAGTAAATCACGACGCTGCGCAATATCTTTCAAAGCTCTCGAAATGTCCGAGCCAGCGCAACAACACCACGCGGACACGTTGCGTTTCGTGAACGTCACGTCAATGTCACCCGAACCGTTTGTTCGAGGACTGAATCAATCGCACGGTGAGGGGAGCGACTCTCCATTCAGTCGGGTTGCGGAAGGCAATGCAGGCCAAGAGCTTTGGACTGATTGCGTTGTGAAGTTCGAGGCGACACTCAATCAGGAATGCAATCACCGCGCCGATTGAGACGATTGTCTTGGCTGTAGCGATCGGCGGGAATGCAGCGATCAAGTCGAAGAACCGCAACTGTCCTGTTCTCCGACCGGAGGGATCCCGCAGCGGGTGTTGCTCGATCGGCGAGGTTCACTCCGGCGGGGCATTTTCAGCGTGAGACATCCATATTGACCCTTTGAAAACCTTCTCCTACAACCCGCCGCGAGTCGGTGGTCCGTTGTGATCGGCGTTGTGGAAAGTTGCCACTCCCACGAGCGCAGAGGTCGGGCCTCGTTTGAAATGCTGGCCACTTGGATCGATGAGCACCCGATGGCGAATCACTCAGACAGCACTCAGATTTTCAGGTCCGCGCTGCGGCGTTCTCAGCGTGTATTCGTCGGACTTTCGACGGCACATGCGGCGCTGTTGTCGCTCATGCTGATCGCCGGTTGCCAGACAACCGGTGGCGACAAGTTCTCGTTTCGCAACATGCCTTCCGAGTTATTGGCAGCCAAGCGAGAGAACGCGCAAACACTCGATCTGGGACGCCTCGCCCGTGTTTCAGCCGACAGCGACATGCTCGATTTCGGTGACGTGATTGAGGTTTCAATCGCCGCCGGATTGGACGAAAAAGATATGGTTCGCTTCCCCGTACGCATCGACAAAGGGGGTGTCGGCACGCTCCCGGAGATCGGCCAGATCAAGCTGGCAGGGATGCAGACGGAAGCGGCCGAGGCCGCCATTGTGTTGGCCTGCGTGGACCGTCAGTTGTATCGCAGCCCGAATGTCACCGTGACCATGAAGAAGCAGCGAACTAATCGCGTCACGGTCATGGGTGCCGTGAAGCAGCCGGGAACTTATGACTTGCCTCGCGGCAACAGTGACCTGCTGGCCGCGCTGGTCGCAGCAGGAAATCTGGAAAAAGACGCAGGCACGATTGTCGAAATT
>JAYVNW010000979.1:0-2724 GCA_043758225.1 Candidatus Kuenenia sp.
GACTGAACAAACTGCTTTTGCGCGGCAATATTCCGCAAATGAGCCGTAAAAAACGGCGTCCCGTCTCGTGTGGCGGTTGCACTGATCGCCAGTTCCACCGGAAAAACGCTCCCATCTTTCCTCATTGCGGAAATTTCCAGGCGTCGCCCCAGAACAGACGCGATACCAGTCGCCAAGTACCGAGCCAATCCGGCAACATGAGCTTCCCGATACTCGTGAGGAATGATCGTTTCGGAAAGCAATCGCCCCTGCACCTCTACCTTCGTAAAACCAAATGTTCTTTCCGCTGCCGGATTGAAGTCGACAATGCGACCTTCCACGTCCATCGTGACAATGGCGTCGAGGGCGGCTTCGAGAATGGCGGTTTTACGTGATTCTTCATCAAGCAGTTTTTCGGCCAGTCTTTTCCTGGCGATGAACTGTCCGATCTCATTTCCAACAGTATGCAACATCTCCAGCAGCGCCGGGTCCTTTTCAAGGCGCACTTCTGTGAAGAACTCAATGACGCCATACACCATTGATCCAATGCTGATTGGCATCGCCACCCCGCTGAGCAGACCAGCTTCCGCAGCGACTCGTTGACGCAGAAAGTTTGCATCCACGGAAAGGTCTGCGATCCAGTGCGTTTCACCTGTTTGCCAAACACGTCCGGGGAGCCCTGAACCCTGTTTCAGCACCATTTGTCGACTCGGAACGATGAATTGTTCCAGCCTTGGGCGCCGCAGGTCGAAGGAGGAATCCATGCATTTCACCACGTTTGCCTCGGAATCCACGAGCCAAATTAAGCAACACGCCGCATTCAGGCTTTCGCGTAGCGATTGAAGCACATCGGGAAAGATCGATTCCATCGCGGGGTCACCCGCAAGAATCCGAGTGACCCGGTGCATCGTTGCCAGACGGATCACGGCACGCTTGCGTTCACTGATGTCAATGAATGTCACAATCACACCATCAGCGTGCTCCTCATAGAAATAGGGCAGCACGCGTCGCAGAAACCAACGACCGTTGAGGGTCTGAACTTCCTGCTCCGCAGAGTTGTTCTCCAAAGTAAGTTCCGCCAGACTCGGAATCGGAGGCATGGAAATCACTTTGTGAGTGATGTGTCCAAGCGGACGGCCAACGTCACTGGGTATCAGGTTGTAGAGATCACGGGCGGCAGGCGTAAACCGAATCAGGTGTTCGTTGGCATCAAGAAACAGTGTGGCAATTTGCGTGCTTTGAAACAGGTTCTCCAGATCACTATGCGCTTTCCTAAGCGCCATGATACCAGTCTGAATCTCCTCTTTGGATGTCTCAAGTTCTTCATTGGCGGACTGCATCTCTTCATTCAGAGAACGCAATTCCTCGTTCGAAGCCTTCAATTCCTCGTTCGTCGTTTCATACTCCTGAATCGACCTTTCAAGGTCTTCGCGAGTGGATGCCAGTTCCCGCTCAAGATGCACAATAATTGCGTCGGCCCCGACGTTCCGCTGGTCGCCATTTTCTGACCAGTCCGCATCAGAATCGTCCTTCGTCGTGTTTTCGCGTACGAGCGGTAACCCGCAGTCATGAAAGACAACCATAAAAAGTTCTGAGTCTTCGCCGACTTTTGGCATGGGCTGTACGGTCAACATCACTCGCTGCAGTTTTCCATTGATGCGAACACTCAAATCGTCATGCACGACTCGACGTCGCTGCGTTTTCGCTTCATGCAGCGCTGCTCTCAGGCCAATTCGCAGGCCGGTGCGTGCCATCTTGATGACATTGTTCTGAAAACCGCCGCTGCCGATGGTCAGGTAATGATGCATGTCGGCCGACGCGCACAGGATTTTTCCATCCTCTTCCACAATGACCGATTTCGGCGAGAACTCATCCAGCACGATCCGCTGCATCACCTGTATCAATGCCTCTGTCGGGTTGGCAATGGAAGTCACCGGATGCCTGGCCCCACCGACCAGCGAATTCACGCTGTTTTCGGCAGGTGAGACTGAAGTCGTCTCATCGATACCTGTTCCTTTTCGCTGCGAGATTCGATGTTTCGCGTCCATCGTATGGAACAAGTCGCCATGTGACGATATATTCTCAGAGGGCCCCAACATCAGAAATCCGGACGGCCGGACCGCATAATGAAACAGCGGAATCAGTTTTTTCTGGAGGTGCGATCCGAGATAAATCAGGAGATTGCGACAGGAGATTAAATCCAGACGGGAAAACGGCGGATCGCTGATCAGGTTGTGCACCGAGAACAGTACCAGTTCACGAACTTTTTTTACAATCTGATACTGCTTTCCGCGTTTGACAAAGTATTGCTTCAGTCGCTCAGCAGAAACATCTTCCTCAATACCAACCGGGTAGACTCCCAAACGGGCTATCTTGAGTGCCCGTTCATCAATATCGGTCGCAAAGATCTGCACCTCGGGTGGCGAACTCAAACGATCCATCGCCTCTCGGCACAGGATGGCGATCGAAAAAGCTTCTTCACCCGTCGCACAACCAGGCACCCAGATGCGGATCACATCGTCTGGCCTGCGATTGACGAATAATTCCGGAATCACGGTTCGCGACAGCACATCAAAGGCTTCGGGGTCGCGAAAAAACGCCGTCACGCTGATCAATAATTCGCGAAACAGTGTCTGTCGTTCTTCCAGATTTTCTTTGAGAAACACGAGATAAGTTTCGATCTTTGAAATCTTGAGGACCTGCATGCGGCGACGAATGCGGCGAGCCAGCATGTTCGGTTTGTAA
>JAYVNW010000980.1:0-2610 GCA_043758225.1 Candidatus Kuenenia sp.
TCCGGAAATCGTGCTGTCAGCCATTTCTCCATAATCGGTCGATAGCCGTTCATTTCAGTGATGGAGCCACCAAGAAACGCCACGTGGCCGGTCTCATTGTGTTCAAACTTGTGCAGACAGTTCTGCAGACTTCCACGCAGATGAGCGTTGGTAGATTCAACGACCGCGACGGCTTTCGTATCCTGGGCCGCAGCATGTAGGCTCAGTACCACGAAAATTCCGACTGACAATAAACCGCGCATTCACGTTTCTCCCTCAATTCGGTTGAATAACCTCTGATTTCGCAGGGTACACGCGTTTGGTAACGTTGGCGAGTTCTACAGTCGAAGAATACAATATCGCCTGAATATCTCTGTCAAAACCGGCGTCGGAACGGTAGCATCAGGGCTCGATAACGGCACGCACTTCCAGAAATTGACAATGTCGCAAGGTTCATCGCAATGCAAAGTATCACTCAGCGCGTCCGGCAAGTTCAGATGCGCCAGCAACGACAGTGGCTATGGCAGTGCGTTTCGGCTGGATTGCTTGCTGGCGGAGCGATCGGAACCTTCGCTGCGGTCACTCGCATTTTGACTCAGGGAGCGTTCTCCTGGATGTGGGTTGTGGCAGCAGTATTCGCACCCGTGATTGCCGCCGTCTGCGTTGCGATGGTGAAGGCCTCTTCGTTGCAGCTTGCCGCACGCACGATCGACAATAAATGCGATCTAAAGGACCGGACGCAGACTGCCATTCAGTTTCTGTCAGCAACATCTGGCGATTCTGCGTTGCGACGCTTGCAGGTGGAAGACGCCGAAAGCCACTTGCAGTCGATTGATCCGATGAAGATCGCGCCAATCAGTGCTCCCAAGTCATGGGGCTGGGGAATTCTGATGGCGGTGTTTGCATGCGTGTTGTCATTCTTCGCTGGACAACCAGAACGTGTTTCGGCAGCCACCGAAATCAATACCGTCGTTGCAACGCAGGCAGATCGCGCCGCTGATGGTCTGAAAGAACTCGAACGGTTCAAGCAGGACGAGAAAAACCCGGAACTCGAAAAGGTCCTGAAAGAACTGGCAAATCAACTGACGGAACTCAAGGAGCCTGGGCTTGATCCAAAAGAAGCGTTGGCCAAGCTGTCCGAAATGGAAGCCGCTTTGCAGGAAATGCAGAAGCAGGTCGGCGAAGCATCCGTTGCAGCAGAATTGCAGGAAGTCGGCGACGCTCTGTCACTGGCAGAAGCGATGGCGGCGGCTGGACAAGCGCTGGCAAAAGGTGAAATGGAAAAGGCTGCAGAAGAACTGAGCAAACTGGAAATGCCGGAACTTGATCGCAAGACCGAAAAATCGATCACCGAAAAGCTCGAGAAGATCCAGAACGCGGCCAGCGATGGTAGCCAGAAACAGGGTCTTAAGGAATCTCTGAAGAAGGCGACCGAAGGTCTTAGCTCAGGCAACAAAAATAAATTTCAGGACGGGATGAAGAGCCTGGCAGGGGAATGCAAAAAGCAGGGCCAGAAAAAGAAGCTCTCCGATCTGCTCAAGAAGCAGTGTCAGTGTCTGAGTGAATGCAAAAGCGAATGCGAAGGTGAGTGCCGCTCTCAAGCACAGTCGAATAAGAAGGGTGGAACCAAGGCCGGCAAAGGCAGCGCTGAATTAAATGGCGATAAGACTGCGAAACAGAAAACAGCCAGCGACATGAATCTGAAGGGCGAAGATTCCGGCACTGGTGATTCCGACGTCGAGACCGAAAAAGGGCAGGAGCAGGAACAGGAAGCCGTTCGGCAGTATCGCCAAAACGCCGACAAGTACGAAGCGATGAGCGAATCCGTGCTGGAATCAGAATCCATACCACTCGGTCATCGCCAAACCATTCGCCGCTACTTCGAAATGATTCGCCCCAGCAAAGGCGAAACTGATGCCGTGAACTCTCATACAGACTCACCATCTGACGAGAAGTGACATCGCCCCGGTGGCCACGACGATTTTCCCTGCCTGCTACTGCATTTTATCAGCGCGATGGGGCAGACTCCGAAGATGCTCGGCGCGGAGCAGAGATGATGTGATTTCCACAATGCCCCCGGTTCGAACTTTCATGCGAATCTTAACCGCGATACTACCACTGGTGTTTGTGTTTGGATGCACTGGCGGTCCGACTACTGACGGTTGGGTCTGGCATTCACTAACAGACTCCCAGGAGAAACGACAAGACGAACTTCTCGATAAGATTCGTTGGCAGATAAGTGGAAAAGACGATCTTGCTGGCAAGCCGGCAGCAGACTATGTCGAGTTATTGTCTTTGGCTGACAAGACCAAAAACGACCGAGACCAAAAGATTTACGCGTACAACGTTTTGGCTGGTGGGGGTGGCGATCACGAGCCGTGTGAAGCCAAAATCATCGTGGCTGGCGGCAAAATACTGCAAGCAGCCTGGCCCTACGGAGAATACTGAAAAACAGAACGCGATTCGCCAAACGTCAAAGGTGCCAGTGAACGCAAAACGGTGTCAGGAACGAATGGCACTGTCGTGATTATAAGTTAATTCATGTGCAGTGTTTACGCAATTCGGCTCTGAGGACATTGCGAGGCTTCTGCATAAGTGGGTAACCGTGACGGCGGCGTTTAATCACACGGG
>JAYVNW010000981.1:0-4645 GCA_043758225.1 Candidatus Kuenenia sp.
GTGTCAGCGGCGGCATTGCGGCAAAGGGTCTGCAGTTCGCTCACGGGTTTGAACTTTACTTTGAAAACGCCACCGTACTTTTTGACGCTGGAACGCTGGCAGGTGAATGGACTGTCAGTCGTCCGTTGAGCGTCATCACAAACGATGGTAAGTTGACTCACCCGGAACTCGGCGGCAGCGGCAAATGGTGTGGCGCATTCACTGACGAACTGCAACTCGCCGTCAGCGCGATCACGGGCAATCAGCCGTCGGGGCCCCTTTCAAGTGAAACAGCACTTGCCGCGTTGCAACTGTGCTGGGCCGAAGCCGCCAGCATCGAAGCCGGCGCAGTGATGCCCGTTTAATATGTCTTGGCGAGCGGCATGCGTCAGTTTGCCGGTATGTTGCGGTTTGTGTGACTGGCGACTCATGACTATTGACGGACACTGATGAATTGCATTGTGCTGGAGGGCTGAGGCCACACCGCTTGCCGTCCCAAAAACTACTTCCACAGGTTTCTGATCAGGTTGCCAACATGCGGTTTGATGCCGCCGGTGGCCACAAGAAACGATACCATGGAACGAACTGTCGTTTTTGGCGTCACACAGATGTAGCGATTAACGTAACGCGGGCGAAAGCGACTTTTAAAATAGTCCTGCCCCTTGGTGTTGAACAGAAAATTCAGCCGTTTGTACCACAGCGACATCGCAAAACTGGCCATTTTGCTGGAAGGCGGTTTGGCGTTGATCTGCAGGCCGCGACCTGGCACCAGGCACAGCGAGACATTTCGTACGCCCTCTGCCTGTAGGCGGTCAATCACATCTCGAAACAGAAACGGTATTGTGCCGCGTGGCGCGTCCTGGCGTTTGCGGTATGTTTCAAACGCCCATGCATTGCCATTGTTCATCGGGCTGCAGGCCAGGAAGCCTTCGATGTACCCAGTCGTTCGCGAGCGAGCGACAAATAATCGTCGTCGGAAGAGTAGCAACGGATCGAACTGACCTTCCAACAGACGGAGCGGCTTCGGATACGTCCGTAGCTTCAGGTCTTCGTACATGATTTCGATCAGTTCATCACTCACAGCGCGGCGTTCGGCCTCGACCGCGACCTCGACGACTTCCAATCCGGCTCGGAGGCAGAAATTTGTCTGTCGGCGAACCCATTCAAATTCTTTGCCACGCCACTCAATCGCACCGAGATCCAGAATTGGTTCTTCACCGAACTTTGACACTTCAAATCCAGCATCAACAAATAACGGCGCTTCATCAACTCCGACAGAATACACCGCCAGCGTTTTTTTCTGACTTTCGCAGACTGCCTTAAGCCATCGCACCATTTCAGGTTTGAATTCATCTGGTGCCATCAATGAGCCGGAAGCGTGCCAGAATCGTCCGTGTGGCAAAACGCTGATGACTCCGTTTTTGCAGGGAGTTTCAAGGTATGAGCCGTCCGAAATTACAATATCGTACGACTCCGCCGAGGTTGAGTGCTCAAAGGCAAACCGTTCCAGGCGAACTCGCTCCTCGGAGTTCATCGTGCTTCTGCAACGCGGTTGAACATCGACGCGGGACGATGATTGTTCTTCCGCCGCTCGCTGAATCGCAGACTTCTGCAACTCATTTGCATCGGATGCCAGAAACGCCATTTGGGGAACTTCTTTTTCGTGTCAACTATTACCGCCAAAGCAAGTGAAGGTGCTTAAGTGGCGGCAATTGTTTTGGCTCGTTGGCCCACGTCATCAAAATCTGAGAATCCGGTGGCTTACAAAACCAACCCCAGCGAAGAAAAGTTCCTCTTGGGTAATCACCGGTCCTCAGCTTCAATGCTACTACAGATCCCAGATCTCGCAACTGCCGAAGAGCCGTATTCAGTAATTCCTTGCGGGCCGCCGCTGATAATTCCGACATGAACATAAGATCGATCACGCCGACGTTTTCCAAAGTTTGCCCGCAGACAGGCAGGACGTGATAACCGATACAACCCCGCAATTCGCCATGTTCTTCGGCAACCAAAGCGTGGCTAAAACCACTCAGGCCCAGCTGCTGCGACAGATGTGCCTCGTCCCAGATCAGTCGCAAGTCGCAGTGATGCGTGGCGAGTTCAGCCAATTCGACACAGCGCGGCACGTCGGCCACTTGAATTGGTCGGATGAGAATTCCAGGCGGTTGCTGGGGCTTTGGCAGTTTCAGCAAGGGGCCGGAAACTGCTGTGAGCCGTCCTTCCCATGTGTTCACATTCCACGCGGCCGCTTTTGCCGGATCAAGCACGCGAGCCCAGAATCCAACTCGCTTCCCAAACGAGACCGATTTGCCCTGGGCTTTTTTCCAGAACTTCAGCCCGAGCGATTTGTCAGATCCAAAATAGCCAAAGCCAAGTTTGAACTGTCGGCCTTGCCTTCTAAGCTGCTGGCGGGTAGCTTCGCTGAGCAAATTTGCAATACCTTTGCCGCGATATGCAACGGGAACGCTGAGCCAGCTGGCTTGAGCTGCGTCGACGACTTCGCCAAAGACCTGAAACTTCATTGGAAAGTGGAGCATCGCGCCGGCCAGCGTATCGCCATCGTAGACACAGACCAGGCGATGTTCCGAGTCTGGTTCGTCGAGCCTCAATTGCCAGCGAAAATAATCGCCACTCCAATGCGGAACTGACACCGTGCCGGCGTATGTCGATTTCCATGTGCTGACGATGAACTCAGAAAGTTCTTCAGGAGTGCCTTGAAATGGTTTGGTTTCGAACATGACCGGCCCGATGTAACGACGTCGCTTCACGCATTGACAGTTGTTGATTGACGAGGTTAGGAAAAAAAATTCCAGATTTCAAATTCGAAATCTCAAATTTCAATTGATCAGCACTAATCAAGGAATTCCCTATGCAATCCCTGGATACAAAAGAAAAGAGCGAGCTTCCGGGGGAAAGCTCGCTCTTTTCGGGAGGAGGGAGAGGTACTGTTCGTTCTGTCGATCAAGCTGCTTTTCTCTGTTCGCCGATGGAGCCGGCGATGATTCGTTTAATATTCGATCCTGGACCCCCTCGTGGAGGGTAACCGTATTCTCTGAGCTTACCGGACAGCGTTCGCAATCCGATCTGCAGAATCTGAGCGGTCTTTTCGCGGTTGCCGTTGCAGCGAGCGAAAGTTGATTCGATCAGCTTGCGTTCCATTTCAGCCAGAGTCATGCCGACGCATTCAACTCCGTCGTTAATCTGATCATTCTGCAACCATGGTCGCAGATCTTCAGGGCCGATCATTTCAGTGACATCAACCGTGCAGCAACGTTCAATCACGTTCTGAAGTTCACGCACATTGCCAGGCCAAGGGTGGTTTTCAAGGACCTGCACGGCTTCGGCACTGACCTGTCGTGGTGGACGACCTTCCTTCAGCGAGATCTGGCTGATGAAGTGTTCGACGAGCAGCGGAATGTCGTTGCCGCGGACTCGCAGCGGAGGCGATTGCAGCGTGATCCCACTGATGTGTTGCAGCAGGTCGTCGCGGAAGCGGCCTTCCATCGCCAGTCGATTCAAGTCACCGTGCGTTGCCGCGATGAAGCGAATGTTCGGACCTTCCTGAATCCCGTTCAGGACGGCGGTGGCTCGCTGTTCAAGCAATTGAGCCAGTCGTTTTTGGAACGGCAATGCGACAGTGTCAACATTGTCCAGCAGGATTGAGCCCCCGTCTGCCATTCGCAGATAGCCGGGGAAGCCCTCGAAAGTATTGTCGCCGAATAACTGATGTTCGAGAGTTTCAACTGAGTGCAGACTGCAGTCAATTCGCAGGAACGGCTTGGTTGACCGACGGCTGCAGCGATGCAGGCCTTCAGCAATCAGAGTTGTTCCGCTGCCTGGTTCGCCGCGAACAAGGACCGTGCGGTCGTCATCGGCTGCGATGCGAATCGATTCTCGCAATGACTGCATGGCTGGTGTGCTGCCCACCAGATCCATCAGGTTGCGATTGAGCAGCTGACGTCGCAGCTTTTCATTTTCGCGAATCAGTTCACCGCGTCGCAGTGCGTTGAGTAACGCAGCTCCGAAGCGTGATGCTGAATAAGGGCGTTCCAGTACCTCGCATTCGAAGGTAGGTACTGTTTCGCGTCCCCATCGTGAGTCTTCACCGACGATGCAGATGACTTGCGCGGCCTTCGAATGATTTCGAATCGCAGCGTTTACCTCCTGAATCCGTGACACTGTGTCCGCATCATCAATGATGCAGCAGCAGAATTCCTGACGACTGAGGTGAAACAACATCGCATCCGGGCTGTCTGTTTCACAGACCTGCATACCACGCTTGCGGACATCGTCTGCAAGCAACTGGCGTGCACCGGGACGTGGCGAAAAGACCAGCACTGTGCGTGTGGTCGATTCCGTTTCCGGCGGGGCGGTTTTTGTTTCGGAAGGTGTGGCTTGTACGGGCTGGGGGAACCGCAGAATCTGCGGCTCATGATGAGCGCCGTCTGGGAACTCGTTCATGATTTCCTCGATCTGAGAGCTGAGGGGAGAGTCAGAGGGGAGACAAGAGGAGGGACGAACACGTCGTGAAACTGACTAACTTGACCTTTGATGAGAGTCAAAAGGCAAACGCGTCAATGCCAGCGAACACGCTCGGACTTCCGGTTGAGAGCCGGAAGGGTGAAGAAGGGAGGAGAACAGAAAGGATGTTTTGGATTCAGGAATC
>JAYVNW010000982.1:0-1934 GCA_043758225.1 Candidatus Kuenenia sp.
CCAGCCCGGCAACCCCTTCCAGCATGGAATGTACGGTGGAGTAGAATGGCTGGTCGCTTTCGGATTTCGACATATCAAGAGTCTCCCTCAATGGAATTCGTGGTCGCACTTCAAGGAAGACGAAGCGTCGCGGTTGAGTCTGCGCCAGGATTCGAAATTCTTCGTTTTTTTTGCTCAGAAGCAAATTCCACTGAGCTTCTCTGCTGCTTTTCCGGAAAACCGGCCTGCTGCCAGGTCCGCAAACAGGCCAGCCGACTTGCTGGATTGCCTGCCTTCTTGATCAGGAATCGCCCTTCACTTTGTGCTTGATAATGTCCTTTATCATGCGCTATGTAGAGGAAGGGGAATTGTCCCTGAAATTCAAAACCACATGGAGGTCATCAGAAATATGGAACAAAGTGACAACGCATTTCTTGGATTGGGTGTGAAATTTCCCGCACTGGCAGACGCACCAGGCATCGCGCCTTGGAATCCCAACCAACTGGACATCTGGGCTGCTGAGTCAGCCGAAGATTCAAACGCTGTGCATTCGGCGAGGTTCCTGCTGAATCTCTGGATGCCCGCGCGTGAATGGCAGTGTGGACGGTTCGACATGAACGAGGCGATCCAGACATGGGATCGAATTCATCGCCGCGCCTTCCTCGACTGGGCAGCACGTGAAACCAATTTCACCTAAACGGCGTGACCGAAAATCCGTTGGCGGCTAAAGCGAATTCTGTGGCGCAGCAACTGACAGTTCCCGATGATCATCAGTCGTTGCCCGCGATTATCGAACAGGCTGGCCACAACGCTCGATTTGCGTTCGAAGAATTCTTTCACGCCAAAATCCGGAATGCACATACGCGCCGAGCGTACCGGCGAGCTGTGCTCCGTTTTCTGGAATGGTGTGAACTGCGGAATCGTCAACTGCAGCAGGAGTCACCGGCCGACGTGGGGATTTATCTGGATGAACTGTCGCTCTGCATCGCCAGCAAGAAGCAGGTGCTTGCTGGCCTGCGGCATTTCTTCGACGGCATGGTGACACGCCATGCCATCGCACTGAACCCTGCCCTGTCGGTTCGCGGTGAACGCTATCAAGTGGTCGAAGGCAAGACGCCTGAGATCACGATCAAACAGGCTCGAACACTTTTGGCGTCGATCGACACAAATACTGTTGTCGGCCTGCGCGACAAAGCCATCATTTCGATTCTGGTTTACACGGCTTCTCGCATCGGAGCTGTCGCCACACTGAAGGTCAAAGATCTGTACGACATCGGTGATCAGTACTGTCTGCACTTTATTGACAAGGGAGGCAAGTCCCGTGAAATCCCCGTCCGTCATGACTTGCAGCAATTGCTGCGAAACTATCTGCAGGCAACCAGCCTGCAGTTGGGCGACCAAAATGATCGACGACTTTTCCTGACAACAATTCGACGCAGCGGAGTTCTCAGCGACCGCTCAATGTCCGCCGGTGACATGAGCCGCATGATCAAACGACGGATGAAAGCCTGCGGACTTCCAGCACGACTGTCACCCCATTCTTTCAGGGTTGCCGTAATAACTAATCTCCTGGATCAGGGCCTTCCGCTTGAAGATATTCAAAACTTGGCTGGCCATGCAGATCCGCGAACCACTCGCCTTTATGATCGCAGACAGAAAACTGTAACCCGAAATATCGTGGAGCGAATTTCGATTTGACGAAGCTGTTCCATTTCTCCAAAGTGCATGGCATCTTGGGTAATTTGGTTGATTTCGCTCAATTCGGTACAGCCGCAAGACGCAATTCGGGATTGTTGGAAGCAAAAAACTTTCCATTTGAAGACGTGATTACGCCCTCTTTACCTAATTCTTTGATCACTTGGTTCAAGTGTTTCTCCAGCCAGAGCTCTGCGAGTATTCCGGTTGTAAGGTCGGCCCATTTTCTTGGACAAGATGATAAGCGATCGATCACCCAT
>JAYVNW010000983.1:0-2436 GCA_043758225.1 Candidatus Kuenenia sp.
ATTCGCGGGAAGCTTTGATGGAAGGCGGCGAATCCGGGGCGGCGATTGTGCCCGGCAAGCCCGAAGAAAGCTTGCTTGTGATGGCGATCAGGCGGCAGGCCGATGTCTCCGCAATGCCGCCGGAAAAAGAGAAATCTCTGCGGCCAGAACAGATTGCGGCATTCGAAAAATGGATTCGAGACGGCGCTCATTGGCCTCAGACCGCGAAAACGTTTGAACATCAACAACATTGGGCATTTCAGCCCGTGCATGAAGTTCCGCCACCGGCTGTGCATGACTCCGCCTGGGTCAGGAACGACATCGACGCTTTTGTTCGATCGAAGCAGGAAGCTGCTGGGCTCGATCCAACTCCGCCGGCCGACAAACAAACGCTCATCCGTCGCGCGACATTTGATCTGACCGGACTTCCTCCGACTTCGGAAGCAGTGGCTGCGTTTGAAAATGACACATCGCCGGACGCTTATAAAAAACTGATCGACCGACTCCTTGCCTCACCGCACTATGGCGAACGCTGGGGACGTCACTGGCTGGACGTTGTGCGTTATGCCGACACTGCCGGTGAGACAGCCGACTATCCCGTTCCGTTGGCATGGCGTTATCGAAATTATGTGATTGACTCGTTCAACGCTGACAAACCGTACGATGAATTCCTTCGCGAACAAATTGCGGGCGACATTCTGGCGAACCAGGGGCCGCCGGAGCGATTTGCAGAACAGGTGACAGCAACAGGATATCTTGCGATTTCACGTCGCTTTGGTTTTGATTCTGAAAACTATCATCACCTGACGATCCAGGACACAATCGACACGCTCGGACAGTCTGTGCTCGGGCTGAGTCTCGGCTGTGCGCGCTGCCATGATCACAAATTCGATGATCTATCGATGACTGATTATTATGGACTGTACGGAATCTTCGACAGCAGCCGCTACTCGTTTCCGGGTTCCGAACAGAAGCAAAAAATTCGTTCGCTGGTACCGTTGCTGGCGCAGAATGAGTCCATTCCCAAATGGCGGCAGTTCGATCAGCGTGTTGGAGCAATCGCAGTCAGTCTCGAACAGCAGAAACACGGTGTTCCTGCGGCGATCCTGCGATCACTCAACGACATGGATGGCGACTTTGAATTGCAGGCTCCTGCGGCGGGTGGCAGCAACGGAGTGCTGGTTCCCCCTTGGTTGTATGAAGGAAACATCGCTGTCACCAATGCCGCTCAAAGCCCATTCAAGAATCTCTACGCGCGAGGCAAGGTTGGTGCAAGTGTTCCACCTGGCATGAACATGTTCCGCATCGCTCAATCGCTATATCCACGACGATCAAGCAGTAATGGCGGCAATGTCTACGTGAATTTGGATTTCCGAGTCGCAGCGGCAGATGCCAGCAAGTCGCGAGTACATCGATTCTGGATCGGCGCACGTTCAGATTCGCCTGCGGTAACCGTTCAGATTTCGTCAGACCTGTTGTCACTCAAGATCGGCGATACGACCACGCAGATTGGGACTTTGCAGCCGAATGAGTGGCACAACCTTCAACTGAAGATCGATCTTGAGCACAGATCTGTTTCAGGGACGCTTGGAATTCCCGGCGCATTGACATCGTTTGATGGCGTACCACTCGCAGCGAACTGGGGTGGCACGATCGACTACGTTGCACTTGAATCATCAGCAGAGAACGAGATTCCATCTTCGGCGATTGAGTTCGATAATCTGGGAGTCCAGGACTCACCGATTCCAACAGTCATTACTGAACTGCACGGCACGTTGAACGCGGATGGCACTGATCTCGCCGCTTTATCCAAAGAGTTGCAGGATCTGACCGGCACAGACGGCGACTTCGAAGCACAGATCAATGATTCGCAGCCGGCGACTCCATGGAATCCGGGACCGAATAGTGTTGTGCGGCTGGCGAAGACCTCCCAAAGTCCTTTCATCAAGATCTTTCCAGCAGGCGAACTGGGAATTCACATGCCGAACCGCGGCGAGTACGACGGTTTCGGACTAACGCTGCCAAAGACATGGCGTGCTGCCGATACCGAACAGTTGTTTGCCTGCTTCGATTTCCGATGTTCTGACGTCACTGCCGGCAGCGATGGATCGTGGCGGTTTTACGTGGGACATGGACCTGGAAATTCAGCCGCTGTTGAACTCTTCTTCAACGGAAAAGAGTTCTTCCGTCGCAGTGGTGATGCGAAGGATCCGATGTGCGCAATCAAAGTTGGTGAATGGCATCACGTGCAACTGGAGCTGAATCTGAAGTCAAAGAGCTACACAGGGACAATCGTATCGAACTCATCGCAAATCGCCTTTGCAGGTGACCTGGCAAGCGGCTGGGATGGTATGATCGACTATTCATTCATCGACAGCTACGGACATCTCGGCGGCGTACGTCCTGCTTTGGATGTTGACAATTATGAGATCAGAGATGCCGCATTCCCCGCGCTGG
>JAYVNW010000984.1:0-2573 GCA_043758225.1 Candidatus Kuenenia sp.
GTCCTGCGGAATCTTGTTCTCATGGCTCATTCTTTTATGCTCCGACTTTGCTTATTAGGATTGTAAATACCATGGTCTATGCGAGACACTTTACGCTAGAAAAACAAGTCTTGCGTTCACAGCGAAGGATCTCCCCGCACAGGGATTGATTGACAGAAAGCAGGATCCTCCACAGCGGGCGTAAGCAGCAGGGCCTGCGGTTCAATGGAATCGTTGTGTTGTTCAAGTCCGCCGGGCGACGGCAGGAGATGCTCTTCTTCTATTTCCGGTATCGGAGCATCGTCGACTGGTTGAATTACCTGCTCGGGATTCATGCGATGTCGAAGCAATTCCTGAGCCGCATGATGTCGAGACGAAACTCCGGGTTGCGGCCACAAACCACCTCCCAACACCAGAAAAGTAAGCACCAGCAATGCGAAACGCTCGGATGATCGGGATCTCAGGATGGCCGTTGTCTGAAATCGACGCCCCGTAAAGATGCGGAAGTAGGCTCGCATAATGGCAATGCCGTTTAAAGTGGCAGCCATGAGCACGGCCAGTCCAACGAACGGAAAGACACCGACAGCTCCTTCGATCAGAAGTTCCATACCGACAAATCCGAGCGTGCCCGGAAAACCGATCGAGGCGAGGCCAGTCAGCAGGAACAAACCAGCCAGCGTCGGAGTATGTTCATACATCCCGTGATAGCGATCCAGGCTGACTCTCCCGATGCGCGATTCAACAGAACGCAGTGTCAGTGCAAAACCGCCAAGGGCAATTCCAACGGAGATCCAGACGCACAATGCGCCGGTCAGACCTATTGTGTCCACGATTTCCAGACCGCAAAGAACAAGCGATGCGTGGCTGAGAAACAGGTAGCAGAAAAAGCGTCGCGCGTCTTTCTGGATGGTGGCCATACCGGCAGCATAAACGGCGGTAATGAGTGACAACATCGCGATACTTCGCATCGCCCACTCAGGACCAAACGGCAGCACCAGATGCATCACAGCGTAGGCCCCGGTCATGGGTGCCACAAACAGCAACGCCGTTCCGAACGACGCATGTTCGAACAGGTCGGTCATCCAGCAATGTACGGGCACGACACCGGCTCGCAACAACACCGCGATGGTCAGCAGCGCGGCAGGCAGCAACTCTTCACTCTGGTGGCCTGCAGTGTCATCAACCAAACTCCAGCCAAGGACAAGCAGCGCAATGAACAATCCCATATGCAGGCTGAAGATTCTGGTCGAGGCACCGCGTCTTCGAAGTTCAAACCACGGCGGAACACAGGCCAGTGACAGCAGCGTGATGATCATCCAGGGACTGTGGCAACTGAGTGTGGCCAGCACGATCGATTCAGAAAGCAGCGTCATGCCAAACGAGAATCGTCCGAGCTTTGTCCTGAGTGTCGAAACAATTGTCATCAGGTACAGCAATGCCGTCAACGGCAACAACGGAGCGCTCAGTTCGTCAATGACGAAATAGTCGTGCCCGAAAATCCGTTGAATGATGTCCCAGTGATCGTGCGCCTGAAACGTGTTCATGGTGCTGAAGTCGTACCATTCGCCAGCCGTGAACAGCAAAGTCAATGCGCTGACGCCAATCGCGACGCGATGTGCGGCTTGCTGATTCGGCAGAATCGCACACGCCACCGCACCAAGCAACGGCAACAGGATTGAGAATTCGAGCCAGGGAAAATGCAGTTCCGGAATCATAGGAGTGTTCAGTTTTCAATCGGCGTTTTTCGTTTTTCGTTTCTCAGTCGGCAATTCTTCAGTTGTCATTCACTATCCGGTGCTCAGGTGCGATTGCTGAACACGAAAAATTCCTCAAGACTCATCTGGATCACTGTCCGAAATCGCCTCAGCACGAGAAGAGCCAGCCAGAAATGTTGTCCAGCGTTGTTCCATGCGATCTGACCATTTGAATATATTCATGAACGGTCGCACGATGTAATCATCCAGAATTGAATCCAGATAGCCGCGTTCCCATGCGAATCGATAAAACTGAGCACGTTGTGCTGGCGACCACCAGCGTTCCCACGGCGATCGGGAATCCGGCAGACGATCGCCAAGTGCATTCTCCAGAATGCTGTAATCCTTCAGCAGTGAAGGAGCGCGCACAAGCTGCAACGTTCGCACACACGCATGACCGATGATGTGAATCAGCGGAATGTATCGCAGCCCCAGGCCAATCTCGACAACAATAATGCTCACCTGTACCAGCGACGCATATGCCAGTGCGCTCTTCACGTCAGCCTGCACTCGAGCCGCCATCGCAGCGAAGATCATTGTGATCAAACCCAGGACAACCACCATACCACAAAGCACGGCCGATTTTTCCAATACAGGACTCACTCGCAACAGCAGGAACGCGCCGAGATGCACCGATAGGGCTCCGTAAAAAACCGCGCTGGACGGTGTTGGCCCTTCCATCGCCCGAGGTAACCAACCGGAAAACGGAACCAGTGCTGACTTCCCGGCAGCTGCGATCAGCAGCAGCGTTCCCACCAGCAATGCCTGGCTTTCGGTAATCGTTGCCGTTCCGCCTGGCCAGGCACCTTCACCCATCAGACCTTCGAAGTCGCCGGAACC
>JAYVNW010000985.1:0-2990 GCA_043758225.1 Candidatus Kuenenia sp.
CATCAGTGTGCATCGCAACATGGAGCAGTTTCCAGATAATTACCGGCATCCGGCGAGTGCAGTTCTCGCCGATTGAATTTTGTCTGCGGCAAATTCGACGTCGTCAGGAAGATAGCGTGCTTCTTCGTAGATCTCGGCGAGCGTATTGACGGCCTGCTTTGAATGCGGTGATTCAGAAGCCAGTTTCTGCGCGGCGGCTTGATGAGTCCACCAGGATTCCACGGCCTGTCGAGGACTCAACGCCAGATCATGAAACGCAGCAATAACGTCGGCACGCGATCGGATTTCGTTTGGCTGCAACGCCGGATGTGCGCCCGTCGCACCAGTCGCATCAGCGACCAGTTTCATCAAAGGTCGTCGCATTACATACGCAGCCAAACCTCCAACTCCAATCAGCACGCACGCGACGACGACAAACGAACCGATGGCAAATGGCGTATCAGTGGAAAGTGCACTTCCGCCGCCGGTTGCTGAATTTGCAAGTGGTGGTGCTGCTGGTGCCTGCGGCGCTTTGCTGAGATCCGAAAAGAAACCGGACGCTGCATCGCGGATTTTTCCAAGGCTGGAATCCGATTTCAGTGGCTGCGATCGCCATGGTGAATCCTGAACTCGCGGATTGTTAGACGGCGGTTCATTGAACTTCGCATCTTTCGCGATGTCCTGCAAATTGTTATCAAGACCGCTAAGGAGATCACCGAGTGATTTCTGCAGGCCTGAATCGTTGGTAGATTTTGGGTCGTTGAGAGGACCTGCAGGAACATCGGTTGTGCCCTGTGGGAGCGGAGTCATCCCAGGCTGCCCAGCCACAACTTCCTGTTGCTGCTTCGCCCGTGATTCCTCTTTCGCCTTCTGGACGATTCGTTCAAATGTTCCGCGAAGACCTCGGTTTTCCAATTCTTTTCGCACGTCAAGTTCACGAGGCTGGTTCTTCATGTCGATCCCGGGCGCGTCCGATGGTGCCGAACCGTTGCGTGCAATAGCAATGCTTCCCGGATTGCGATTGGAGGATTTCCCACTGCCAGCACCAGGGGACTGCGATGCTCCTGGATTCATGTTACGAGGTCGCGTATTTGAGGGAGGTGTGTTCGAGGGCTGTGTGTTTGACTTCGCAACGCGGTCTTCGGAAGCGGGAGTTGGAAATCCATCTCGCATTTGCTGTTTGATGAATTCAGAGATAGAAGGAAACAGACCGCTTGCTTCTGATTCAGAAGACTTCGGCGAAGGTTGTTTCGTGCGCGGCTCAAATTGATCGGGCCGAAAATTCGGCGGCTGATCAGGAGATTGTGGCGTGGGAGAATTTCGCGGCGTTACATCGGGTAGCGGCAATGGCATAGGTGAAAACACTTCACCTTGTCGCGATGACTGTGATTTTTGCGATGGTCGTGGTTCCGTTCCAACAGGAGGAATAACGGGAGACGAGCGATCGGGTCGCCGCAAGACTCGTTTTGATGGGTCCGACGATGGCAATGACTGAGTGCCCGGCGAATTCTGGTTTTGCGGACGCGGTGATGACGGAACCGTTGCCGGCGGGATGGAGTCGTCGCGAGTCCTATTGCCACTCGGTATATTATTAATCTTGCTCTGAGAACCGTTGCCTTCATCATCGAATTCAGTGGGCTGCTCGCGTTGCGAGTTTTTGAAGCGTTCCAGCAGATCCTGCAACGTCTTCAGTGACTGCTCCTTCTGCTCTGAATCACCCTTCGCAGGTTCGCCAGACTGTGGTAGATCGCCTGTCGTTGCCGGATTGCTTTGTGCGGTATTGTCGTTGGGTTTGTCAGGTTGATCGTCGCTCGGTGTCGGCGGTGCGCTGGATTTGTATCGGCCGATGCCATCGGCCTGAGGAACATGAGGCTGTGCCGAACCGGGATTCGACCGCGTGCGATTTGAACCCTGGCGACCGTTGGCCGGACTCTTTGGCGACGATTCTGGTTTCTTCGTTTCCGTGTTGTTTGGGGCTTCCGAATTGTCCGGCATTTCAGCACCGTCCAGGAATTTTTCATCGCCAATGTTTTGCTGAGCGTTCTGCGGCGACTTCTTCTGTCCCTGAGCGATGTCTGCAAGTTTCTTCATCGCGTCTTTCAGCGACTGCCAGGACTTTTCAGCAGGCTTCGGCTGAGGTTCATTTGAATCCGACTTTGGCAATTCCTGTTCTCCTTGAGATCCCTGTAGAGGCGCGGATTCTGGCGCGGCAGGAAATCGTGGCTCAAGCGACGGCGGTGGATCAAATGGCGATCTGGGCTCAGCAGGCTTCGGCAACTGGCCATTGGGCCGAGGCCTCGGCTGAAGTTTTGGCATCGGTGGGATTTGTGATTTGTCGCCACCGTTGTCCGTCTTCGGCAGCAGCCCATCTTTTGAAAACTGTTCCAGCATCTTCTTCAGTTGCTGCTGGACAGCGGGATTCGACATCGCCTGATCGAGTTGCTCCTTAGGAATAGAATCCAACTCCGGTGGTTTGATGCCGGGAGGCAATTGATCCTGGAGTTTTTTTAACGCCTGTTGTAATTGCTCCAGTTGCTGTTCATCGATGGCTGGGGCGTTTTTAGAGTCCGACGCGTCTTCCGAATTTGCAGCATCTTTGGCAGCGTCGTCATTCCCTGCGACCAACGACCGCAAACGCTTTAGAAGTTCCATCTGCGTTTGGGAATTCGATAGCTCACGTGCGGGCAGCGGAAGAATTCGCTGCGACGAACTTTCTGCGCCGCGCTGCTGGGCCATTGCTGATGCGCTCAGAAGCCAAAACATCAACCATGCGATGAATATTGCGGCAAACAACAATGTCCGCATGAAGTAAATTCCTGAAGAACTAAGATAAACCAGAACCGCCATCAGGCATTCCAGACCACGCGGTTCATCAATGATCTGAACCAGCAGTCTCGTGATGCCGGGCAAGCGATCGCTCAGTTTGTCACTCGCGATGTATTTTAGCATCAGAAGCACTGTATTGAACAGCGCATTTCTTCCAAGTTCACTGTCTGAGTACTGGCTCGATA
>JAYVNW010000986.1:0-2639 GCA_043758225.1 Candidatus Kuenenia sp.
CAGCTGCTCAAGTATGACGACTCACTCGACGTTGTCGGCGTACATGGGGTCGGCGGAGCTCTGGGCGCACTGCTTGTCGGCTATTTCGCGATTCGACCAGTCATGGGTGGCGTGGACCAGATCATGCTGCAGGTCACTGGAATCTTCGTTGCAGGCGTGTATGGATTTGTAATGACGATCGTGCTGGGCTTCATCATTCACAAGACGATTGGGTTTACAGTCTCAGAACATGCCGAAGAGGAAGGTCTCGACCTTTCCGAGCATAGCGAAGCCGCTTATCGCATGAATTGACAGTCGCCAAAAATAATTCCGTGCTGCATTCGGAAGAACGCTGTCGAACCAATAGAATCTCGCATTCAATACTTTGTCTACCTTTTCCGTAATTCGACGGAAGGACCAATTTGGATGCGATTTTTCTTTCCTGCAATCTGTGTGTTTGTGTGGGCCGCAGTTATCAAGTCTGCATCAGCAGATGAATCTGCACATCACGATTTTGATCATCAAATTGCACCTCTGATTGCGCAGCGATGTTTGACGTGCCACAGCGGCGATGCACCCAAAGGAAAGCTTGATCTGTCGTCTCGCGAACCTGCAATGGCAGGAGGCGAATCAGGCATCGCGATTGATCCCGGAAAGCTGGCCACGAGTTTGTTATGGGAATACATTGATTCCGAGCAGATGCCGCCAAAGAAACCTCTATCGGCGAACGAAAAAGCTCAATTGAGGTCATGGATCGAAAACGGAGCGAAATGGGGCACCGAGAAAATTGATCCATTCCGCTATTCAACCGATTCTCGCGCCGGAATTGATTGGTGGTCACTGCAACCAATTCACAGCACTCAGCCGCCATCAACGCTTCGTCCCGGTTGGACAGAAAATTCGATCGATGCGTTCGTTGATGTGAAACGCACTGAAGCAGGACTCACTCCATCCCCTGAAGCAGACCAACGCGCGCTCATTCGTCGATTGTCATTTGATCTGCTCGGACTTCCACCCACGCCGGACGAAATCAACACGTTCCTTGGCGATACCTCAGATCATGCCTATGAGAATCTGGTCGATCGATTGCTCGCATCCCCGCACTACGGCGAACGCTGGGCTCGGCACTGGCTGGATATTGTGCGATTCGGCGAAAGCAATGGCTTTGAATACGACCAGCCTCGCGACAACGCATATCCCTATCGCAACTGGGTCATCAACGCTCTCAATCAGGACTTGCCCTACGACCAATTTGTCCGCATGCAACTGGCGGGTGATATTCTGCTGCCGAATGATTTCAACTCGGCGGCAGCATCTGGATTTCTGGTGGCTGGACCACACAACACAACTTTGCCGGCCAATGACAAAATGAAAATGTCTATGGCTCAGGATGAAATCGAAGATCTGGTAGGAAACGTCGGTCAGACATTTCTGGGACTCACTGCCAACTGTGCTCGCTGCCATGATCACAAGTTCGATCCTATCTCACATAAGGAATACTACCAGCTCGCAGCCGCATTGACTGGCGCGACACATGGTGAACGCAGCTTTCAGATTCCATTGTCGGGCGAGAACACGCAACGGCTCGCAGACATCAATATTCGTTTGGAAGCCAACCGCAAAACAATCGACTCGATCGGAAAAATCAGTCGAGAACAAATACTGGCAGAAAGAGAAAAAGGCACCGCGCCGCTGCCAGAACCGCCGCAGGCGGTGGCCACGTGGGAATTTGACGACAACTTCAAGGACACACGCGGATCACTCGACGCGACCCCGCACGGTGGCGCAAAAATTGTCGATGGCTGCCTTATTCTGGACGGCAAAGACTCGTATGTCGCCACGCAGCCTCTGTCGATGGAGTTGCACGAAAAGACGCTCGAAGCCTGGGTTCAACTGGATGATCTGAATCAGGCTGGCGGTGGAGTCATCAGCGTTCAGATGCTGGACGGTTCGACCTTCGACGCGATCGTCTTTGGTGAGCTTGAATCCAAGAAGTGGATGGCTGGCAGCAACGGTTTTGTACGGACTCAACCGTTTAAGGGTGTAGAAGAAGCCAGCGCGAAAGATCGCGCCGTGCATTTTGCAATCGCGTACCAGAAGGACGGCACGATTGCAGGTTATCGCGATGGAGTTGCCTTCGGCGAACCGTATCGCCCGGGCGATTTGCCGACTTATCCAGCTGGCAAAGCTCAGATCATCTTTGGCTTGCGACACAGTCCGGTCGGCGGCAATCGGATGCTGACCGGTAGCATCCAGCGGGCACAGCTTTATGCTCGCGCCCTAACTGCGGACGAAGTGGCTGCATCTGCCGGCGTCGCCGATCGAAATCACATTTCCGATGCTCAGATGCTGGCGAAACTTTCTCCCGACGATCTCCAAATGCACGAGCACTTGACTGCTGAAGCTACCGCCTTACGCGCTGAAAAAGACGGTCTTGTGAAGTCACAGCAACAGCAACTCTACGCCTGTATCTCGATCAATCCTGGTATTACAAAAGTTCTGAATCGCGGCGATGTCGGAAGTCCTGCTGAAGTTGTTTCTCCCGCAGCTCTCAGGGCTGTCACTGGCAAGTCTTCGGACTTCGGACTCGCTCCTGATGCAAGCGATGCTGATCGTCGTATAAAGCTGGCCGAGTGGATAACGGACCGCGACAATCCTCT
>JAYVNW010000987.1:0-5031 GCA_043758225.1 Candidatus Kuenenia sp.
CACTAAATGCGTTTAAAACGCACTCGGCGCGCATGACCTATTTGTATCGTGTTACGTTTTGAAATGCAAGGCGGCCGCGATTGTGCCAAACCGTTCGAATGGAATTGCACTTTCTAAGCATCGAGCGGTTTATTATCGTCTTATCAGTCCGGCTCCGTGAAACTCATTGTGCCGTAGTACAACATTTTCCGGGCAGCCCATCCCTGTCGACGGAGCGACCTGCCTGCCGTAGACAAGTCGCACCGCCCAATGGCGTTGCCTTAATACGACTTAATCAGCCGCATGTCGCTAGCCCATGTTTCGGACATCTGATCTTCCTTAGTCTGATACTCATTCCGACACTCAATCAATTCATGTCGAAAATTAAAGTGCTTTCGTACTGAGTCGGGATTCTGCCAGTTCGGCGATACTGATTCGCGGGTCACTTGTGCAGTTTTGGTCCGCCGGTTAGTCTGGCATGCTGATCATCTACGGCTTGAAGCCAGGCAAGGAAATTCATCATGGCGAAGATTGCAAAGAAACCGACCGCATCACAACCTTCCACGTCCGAACCGGCAAAGCGTGCGGCAAAGCAGACAACCGTCAGGGTTGCACCGCAGTCCGAATTCAGTCAGCCGAAGAAACGCCGCCCGTTTACCATTTTTCTGATTGTTGATGACGGCTCTGTGCGAAGTTCGCTTGCCGATTCTCTTCGACAGCAAAAGTTCGACGTTCAGGACTACATGACGGCGATGGAGTTCTATCGAGACCATCGCCAGCCCGTACCCGGAGTTCTGGTGTCTGAGATTCATCTACGCGGCATGAGCGGCATGGAACTGTTTCAGAAGCTCACGGCGCAGAAGAGTGATCTGCTGGTCGCATTTCTGACAGGTCAGGCGGATGCTCCTTTGGCTGTGCAGGGGATGAAAGACGGCGCGATTGATTTTCTGACCAAGCCAGTCACCGAAGAGAAATTGATGGCCTTGGTGGCTCGAGCGTACGCCATGTACTACGACGTCGATTGGGACTTCGTCGGCGAAGATCTCGCGGATATCGAGAAGAGCATCAGTCGCATCACAGCACGGGAAAAAGAGATACTCGACCTGGTCGCCGATGGACTCTCCAGCCGCGAAATCGCAGCCAGGCTCGATATCAGCACGAAGACCGTCGAAGCCCACAGATCCAGGATCAACGATAAAATGCGAGCCGATGATCTACCGCATTTGATTCGCATGGTGATGGCGTACAACGAGGAACAGGGTACATGACCTGATTCGATGAGATCAATAGATGGCAACGAAACAGGATCACAGGCACTTCAGTCAACGAGTGGAGTTTGCTGCAGTTCGACGTTGAGTCATCCGCTTTAGTGGTTCAGCTCCTTCGCATCGCCAGCCGCTGAAATCTTCTTCCTGGCGCGTTCGATGGAATCAATCACTGCCTGGACGTATTGCTGATCTGAAAACGGGCTCATGATGTAGGACTTGATGGCGACGACAGGCTCACCGTAGTCGGTTTCGCGAAATCGATCGGTCATGGAAAGCACCACACCGTCGCCACGCAGTGGTTCAGCGTGTACGATGCGAAAGACCGGACGGTTGTATTCATGGTATTTATGGAGTTGAAATTTATAGTCGGCGTTGCGCTGTTCGAGCTTTGGAAACTCGAACGTATCAACTTCATCAGGGTAGACTCGAAACAATGTCACAGGACCAAAGTTTTCGGGGTTCATCACACTGATTGAAGGCTGAGCTGTTAAACGATTCCGCAGCGTTTCTGCCATCGTAACAAGATGCCCCAGCAAAGTCCGCAGCCCTGTTTTTCCCAGCAGTTGCAGTGCTCCAAGTGCTGCCATGGGACCGCTGCCGGCGCGACTGGTTTCCAGCGTGAATTTCCCCGGATTGTATTCGCCCGATTGAAACAGATATGGAGTCGTCGCCTGATCACGCGCCAGACTTCGCAAATCCCGAGCGTCTTTGACAAAGTAGGCACTGGAAATGTAGGGAGCAAAGCCAGTCTTATGGTAATCAACACCGATCGAATCGGCCAAATGCAGATGACGAATGCGTCGATTGGCTCCGGCAAGGGCTCGTAGAGTTCGGTCAGGAAATTCCAACTCGTTCTGCGCGAAGTCGTAGTCGCGAAAGACGCTCCAGGCCCAACCGATGACGGCATCGGCGTGAAGATGCGGTACGTAGTCCAGTGAGAACTCGCACACAAGGTTGTCTCGAATTTCGTGGATCTGTTCCAGTGGGTCCAGGCCGAAGGCGTCAGTCGTGCCCATCGTGGCAACGATGCACGCGATGCGACGGCCCTCTTTCAGCAGTCGCCGAAGTTCGGTTTCCAGCAGACAGGTTCGCATTTCGTTGTTGGGTGCGGTTGGAATCGTGACAACGTTGTTCAATCCGACACCCAGCCATGAGGCTGCGGTTTTGACAGCGTAGTGGGCCTGGTCGGAACAGATGATGACCGGAAGTTCGCCCGTCATGCCATTCTGCATGGTCCGAGGACAAGCACGTTCGATGCCCATGCGAATCGCGTACAAAAGTGTACCAGTTCCACCGAAGGTAAATATGCCGCTTGATTGATGCGGATCGTAACCCATCAGTTTGGCGGTCATGCTGACGGCTTCAACTTCTGCCAGCGCCACTCCACGACTGGCTTCTTCGCTGCAGAGATTCGGATTGTAGATGGCGGGTAACAGGGTGCCTAGAATTCCAGGAATGCAAGGCGGGTTGATGACATTCACCTGAGACCTCGGATGCCCCCAGATAAACATACCGGCCAGATGATCCACGAGATCGCGCGCGACAAGTTCGACGGTACTCATCCCATCCGGAACCCGCGCATCCATGGCAGCGGCGAAGTTGACTTCTTTAGGCTCTCCCAGAATCGGTCGTTGCGATTTCATTGCGTCGACACGATCCAGCGCGCGCAAGACGGAGAATACGAACCAGGCATCGTGTTCCTGATCTGACACAGGTTGAGGAAACGCGCGGCGGAGAACAGTGAGATTGTCTCGATAGTTGGTCATGTCGCTTAATTTTTGCCAGATATTCTCGGCGTAGCTTTTTTGAGGGTTTCCGTTTTGATGCTGCGATTCGTTGGGAATAATACCGTATTCGCGTCGCAGCGTTTAGTCACCCGTCACAGCGCTTCCTTTCCGTGTCGCCGATGCGTACCATCTTCAATGAGCTGCACGTACGTCGCGCGGTCCGAAATGCGGACACTCCCCGGCGTCGCCGACTCTCCTGGACGGACGGTGAAGCCTTTTCGTCGCGCGCCCCTGTTTTTGTAATTTACAGAATGAATCATGACGGCTATTTCGAAAGTTCTCACACTGGGTCGCAACATCACGCTGTTTCCTGTCATTCACGGCAGTGGAGACTTTGCGGTCGAAGTGCGCCGATTGATGTTGTCGCATAAATTCGCATGTCTCGCTGTTCCGTTGCCGCCGTCGTTTCAGCGCGACGTCGAGGCGGCTGTAGAACGCCTGCCGGTGGTTTCAGTCGTGCTGCAACGCGAACCAATGTCCGCATTTGGTGGGACTCAGACAGACTTCGAGACAGGACAGGAAATTGAAGCTGACGAAGACGAACGCTCCGTCGCGAGTTACGTTCCCATTGATCCTTGTCAGCCCGTGATCGCAGCGTTGCGAATTGCGCGGCAGGAACGAATGGCCCGCGCGTTTATCGACATTGAAACGGATCGTTACATTCCGCGCGGAGCTGTGCTTCCGGACCCTTATGCACTGAAGCGTGTCAGTCCCGAGCAATTCGCGGCGGCCGTGTTGCCGGCATTGCCTGCTCCGGAAGATGATGAACAGCGAAATCGTATCAACTGGATGGCCAGTGAGCTGCATCGTCTGTCCGCGCAGCATGAGTCAGTACTTTGTTTGTGCAACATTATGGACTGGCCGTGGCTGCGAGATGCATTCAACAGCGCGGTCGAACGTCCGGGAGATCCGGAGTGGTCCAAGACTGCGACTGAGTCTTACGCCGTTTCACCACGTACATTGACGTTTGTTCTGGGCGAACTGCCGTTCATTACCGGTCAATATGAACAGGCTCGCGCGGATCTGGACGATGATGAGAACATGGCGATCGACGGAATCAAGTCATTGCTGCTGCACGCGCGTGGAAAATACAAGGACGAATTCAAATCCCGAGCGCGACGCATCACACCTCAACTGCTGCTGAATTGTCTGAAGTACATTCGCAACCTGTCATTAATCGAGCGACGATTTACACCGGATCTGTACACTCTGGTCGTAGCGTCTCAGCAGACCGCCGGAGACCAGTACGCGATTCATGTGGCCGAAGCGGCTCGCGATTATCCGTTTGTACCTGTGGACGATCAGCCGGAAGCTCGCTTTGGTGTTGATCGAGTTCTGCTGCCGGATGGCACGGAACTGGAACCTGTAAATCGGTTGCCTGGACATCCTGTCGTCTGGCGAAGCTGTCGTTTGAATGCTCGGCCTGATCGCAAGACGAAGTTCGAATGGCAGAAGTCATGGAATGCGATTTCACATTGCAGCTGGCCTCCTGAAGACGTTTCGATTGAACGTTTTCGTACGCATGTGAAAGACGCCGCGCTGGACCTGATCGGAAACGATCTGGCGAAGACGGAGAAATTCACTTCCAGCATGAAAGATGGTCTCGACATTCGCGAGACGCTGCGGAACTGGCACAATGGTGAATTGCACGTCAAAGTCTTCCCGCCGGCACGTGGCAAGATTGACTGCGTCGTAATGTTGTTTGATTCTCCTGCAGATCCTCGCGAGTATCCATGGCGAATCACGTGGCACGCTGAACATCAGGATGAATCAACGTTGTCACTTTTTGCGACAAGCTTCCTCGAAGAAATGGTCGGCCCCGGCATCGCATTAGCGAGATACGGCGGTTGCATGTTTCTGTTTCCCCCTCGTCCTATTCAGGATATCTGGCGAGATCCGCAGTTCGATTTTGTGGACACTCTGGAAGAACGACTGATCGCAGCTGGTCTGCATTATTCGACAGAACGCCACATCGCCTTAATGAGCCACAAGCCGCC
>JAYVNW010000988.1:0-12014 GCA_043758225.1 Candidatus Kuenenia sp.
AGTTCAAAGACCGCGCGACGACCTTTGTATCCCGTGTGCTTACAGTTGTTGCAACCTTTGCCTCGGCACCATTGGCCTTCTTCCAGTTCGTCGGGCGTAATGTTGAATACGTCCACTTCTTCTGGCGACGGCTGATATGGCTCTTTGCATTTGGGGCAGACAACTCGCACAAGTCGCTGAGCCATAACGGCCATCAGAGAACACGCCACAAGGAACGGCTGAACTCCCATGTCAATCAGACGCGTGATAGCACCCGGAGCATCGTTGGTATGCAGCGTGCTGAATACCAGGTGTCCCGTGAGCGATGCCTGAATAGCCATTTCGCCAGTTTCTGTGTCGCGAATTTCGCCCACAAGAATGGCGTTGGGGGCCTGTCGCAGCATCGCTTTAATAATGCGGGCAAAGTCCAGACCGATGTTATGTCGGACTTCCACCTGATTGATGCCGGGCAGGTAATATTCCACTGGGTCTTCGGCTGTAATGATCTTTCGGTCTGGTCGGTTGAGTTCTCCCAAGGCACTATAAAGTGTCGTCGTTTTGCCGGAACCGGTTGGGCCTGTGACGAGAAAAATGCCGTTGGGCCGACGAATGATATTTTGAAAAGTCCGATAGTTGTCGTCGCTGAAACCTAAGCTCCGAATACCCACCTTGATGTTATCGCGGTCCAGAATACGCATCACGACCGCCTGACCGTGGTTTGTGGGCAGAATGGAAACTCGCAGGTCAAACTCCTTATTCCCTGCTCGAGTTTTAATTCGTCCGTCCTGAGGTCGGCGTTTTTCGGAGATGTCCATCTTGCCCATGATTTTGAAACGCGAAACCAGGGCACCCAGCAGTCGTTTGGGCGGACTGTCGCGTTCCAGCAGGACACCGTCGATACGGTATCGAATGCGAACGCGATCTTCGAACGGCTCAATATGAATATCGCTGGCTCGTTCTTTGACGGCTTCGGAAATGATCAGGTTGGCAAGTCGAATAATCGGTGCGCTGTCGTCTTCGTCGCCCTGCATCGCGGCTGCAGCTTCGACAGCGGTGAAGTCGATCTGAGTTTCGGTGAATTCCGAAATCATCGAGTCCACCGATTCTGTTTCGGACTGACCGTAGTGTCGATTGATCGCAGCCTGAATCGATTCCATGGGAGCCATTACCGGCCGAATCTCACGGTTCAACACAAAGCGAAGCTTGTCGATGACTTCGATGTTGTTTGGATTGTGCATCGCAATGACGACGGAATCGCCGTCGGATTCGATTGGAATCACGATGTTTTCGCGGGCCATCGATTCAGTGACCAGTTCGATGACCGAGTTTGGAATCTGGCGTCCTTCCAGTTCCATGTATTCGTAGCCGAATTCAGAAGCCTGGGCCTGACCGAGATCTGAGGCGGAGATGTAGCCTAATCGCACTAGCGCATCTTCCACGGGGAGGCCAAGATTTGCCGCCATATTGCGGGCTTCTTCGAGCTGCGATTCTCCGATCGTTCCATCTTTTACGAACTGATTCAGCCAATCATCCATTGAGAACTCCAGAGCGACAGCGTCGCGAACGTATTGTTATCGAACTTCTGAAACGAGGATTCAGCGGACAGCCGAAGGAACTTGAGCGTATGCCTCTGCTAGAATTTCCTCGCAAGATCGTGCGAAAGGAAAACTGTCCTCGAAACATGGCTCGGAAAACTTCAATCAGACAGGAAAATGACGGGTTATGCAGGAACTGATCATTCTTCGACGTGTTGCCGAAAAGAGACGAACGCAAGTCAGGACCGGACTTCCAGGCAGTACATCGACTTTATCACGATTCTCTCAGTTCTGAATAGCAAAACAAGAGTCAAGATGCCAGTAAGTAGCGATCCGTGGTGGTTTTATGTGGCCTCAGACGGCCGGACCGGGTCCTTCGGAAGTCGGCGGGTGTTTGTGGGGGAGGCAACATGGCGAATGAACTTCGCTTCTGTTGTTGACAGGACGATTATGCTCTGGACGATTAGAATTACAAATTTGCGATTCATTGTCCGAGTCCGTCGCAGTGTCTTCGCGCGAAGCCTCTGGCCTGTCACCGGAAAATGCACCAGACCAGCGCAATCAGCAGAATCAGTGCAGTTAGAAACACCCAGCGCGGCTGAGTCGAGGTTTGGTGGGACTCACGAGTTGGCAATTCGCCGCAGCGCGGGCACTGGTGAACCATCTCAAGCATTTCGCACCCGCAGTTTGAGCACTTGATGGTGGGTTCATCGTCGTCCGCGAAGTCTTCTCCGTCCTCCAGATCAGCATAGACTTCGTCGTCTTCGCCGTAGAAATCGTCGTCAGAATCGTCAGAACGAGGCATGGGAGTGACCTGAGTTTTGCGACCACGGCTTTAATTGGGCGATAGGGGCGTCTCGAACGGCGGGCTCAATGATTGAGATCTGTAACTGCGCCAATTCATCAGAGGTCAGAACCAGCGTCTTGATATCGTCGGAACATTCAAAACAGTGAAATGCGGTACCGAGTAGTGAGTAGTGTTTACTTTCGAAGTTCGGTTCAATCTTTTCGACGCTCAAGCAGTCCGCGTCATTGGTGATTGAAGCGATCGCCAGTGTCCAGCTTCTAAAGACATCCGAAAATGGGTGTTGGGCGAGATCTTCGATTCGCACTTGCATGGAATCGTCACTCCAAAGCAAAGCTTGAAGGTCGCGCGGCGTCGAGACTAACGACGCAAGAAACAGCGTCGCTGCTCCTCGGCTTCCGCTGCGACGTTCTTCCATATTCAAAAAAAATTCCGATGCAACAATCGGGCTGCCACCGGGACCTGCGAGGAAAGCGTCGATCCGACGCTGGAAGTTTTCTGTAAAGAATTCATGTGCTGCATGGGATGAGGCATTACCTTCGTGGGAGGATTGCAATTCCAGATAATGCGCGACGGCTTCATTCAGCCAGGGCGGAATCGGCATGTTGGCCGATGTTGCAGAAAAAGGCGACTTTTGCTGCAGATTTCCATGCTGATAGAACCCAGCGCCATGGCTCAACGAGCAAATTGCCGCGTGAGCAATTTCATGTGTAAGTACCCCATTCACTTCAGCAGAAGGCAGTTCGAATATACTTTTGTCGATGTACACTATGTCGCCACAGAAGTCGGATTCCGGACAGAAGTCGCTCTCGCGAATGCATCCCAAAATTGGTGACCTGTCAACTGATTTCTGTCCGCGCTGATCGAGATCCGTGATAACGATGGAAAGCTTTTCATTGCGGTCAACGTCGCATATCGGACCGATCCATGTTTCCGCAATCGGAAGAGCTTTGAATTCCACTGCCGTGATAAGAAGTTCGGCCCAGACATGCATCTGGTGAGCGGACGAACTCTGTGGCAAGCCTTGATCCACATACACCCGAATTCGCTGGCTTTCACCAATAGCTCGGCAATCTCCTGGTTTATGAATCGTACCGGTCTCGCTGAAGTGTGGCATGATGAACATTCGCGGCAACTGTTCCATTGTGGCGGTCGAAGGCAGCGAAATCTCGTGGCTGTTGAGGATTTCATCCTGCGTGGAAAATGTGTCAGTTGTTCGACGATCGACTGCGTTAGAAGTGCTTTGCAGAAGTTTGGCATCTCCGGCCGGCAACTCATACGCAGCCGTTTGTACTAATTGAGGATCTCGGCCAGACCGCGCTCGAGACGACAGGCTGTGCATCGTTTCCGGCCCCTGGAGTCGACGGATACTCTCTCTGGTGAATCGAGTGACGGCGAGCGAATTGTTGTCTGGCGAACCGTCGTTGCGAGAAGATAACCAAATTTGGTGTCGGGAGCCTGACATATCCAGGCTGCCCACGACAATTCGAGTGCCTCGCGGCAGATTGCTGAGCACCGCATTCACCGACGGTGACGGTGTCTTGCAGACCCGTGAAAGTCTTGTCCATGACGTGTTTTTGGCTGGTGAACTGTTGACCGCCGCACCTGCGAGTTCGTGATTACTGATCAACTTTGTTGCTGAACGCACATCAGCTTGAGAAAGCTGTAGAATCAGAGCCGCCGCCAGAAACATTGTTCCCAGCAGATAGTCGCCAGTATGCCGCATCATGAAGCACCCCACCTCTGGCGGCAAACGGTTTGAGTCAGAGTCACGCAAATAGTGGAAACCGTTGCCTCCATCGCCAAAGGCGAATATCGGCGGAATAATACGGAAAATTGATACAATCCTTACGGATTGCCTGACTGGAACTACGTTTAGGTTGGTGTTTACGTGCCAAATTACCCGGAGTTCGGCGTGAACTTAGGGAATCTGACAGGCGAGCGAGGTTCCAAGTGCCCTAAGTTTCGTGTCATTAGCAACTGGTCAGGGGTTAACATCCCCCGCTCGCCATAAGTGCATGCTTCGTCTCAACTGGCTGCAGAATTCAGCGGGATTTTGGCACGTCCGACTTTGAGGGGTTCAGCGGCTTGAACGACAACATCCGTTAACTTGATCGCGTGTCTCAAGTTCTGGCAGTTTTTACAGGGATTTCCTTTACAACCTAACCGAGAACGACTGTAGACTGACACGCGCGGAGCACCGAGCGCGGCAAGCAGGTGCAGAATGTGTCCAACAGATGGTTCACAATGTCGGACCTGAAGGGGAGTTTTATGCGGCATTTGGCTGGTTCGTTTTGTTCACTTGGTCTTGGATTGTCCGCTCTGTGTCATGCAGTGATGGCAGATTCGCAACCCCAGCAGCCCGGTTCTGAGGCGTTGGTGTTCCGCACTCAGCATGGGGCAGACAATCATTTTGCAGTGGCGATCAAATCGCTGCACAAAGCGACGTCTATCAATCGACATGTGATCGTCGTGGATACGTCAGCCAGTCAGACTGGTCTGTTTCGCGAAAACAGTCTTCAGGTTTTGAAGTCACTCGCGAGTGCGCTGCCTGCGGATCATCAGATACTGGTGATCGCTGCGGACTCTGTATTTGAGCCGATGTCGGCGAATTTTGTGACTCCCGGTTCTGCTGGGTTTATCGAAGCAGTTCAGAAATTATCTGAACGGACACCTATGGGAGCGACGGATTTTGCAGTGTCGCTCAGGAAGGCAGTTGAGCTTGCCGATACGGACGCTCCGGCTTCCCTGCTGTATATCGGTGATGGTCTGAGTTCTTCGAATCTCTTGACTTCCAGCGATCTCTCCCAAATTATTTCTACGATGAATGAAGCGGAAGTTTCGTTTCACGCCATGTTGCTCGGGCCGATGGTTGATACCGAACTGTCAGGCATCCTGGCCAATCAGACCGGTGGCACCAGCCAGCATCCGCATCATGTTTCAGCGGATGCCGTGGCGAAAGAATTGTCCGAAGCGATTTCGATCGCTCCGGAATTTGTCAGCAATCTGAGATCAACGACTGGCGATCTTTCGCTGGCTTGCACCGCTCGCGTGGCGTTGCGTTCTGATCGACACACGGTCGTCTTCGGGAAAGGAACACCGTCTCGCGAATTCACGCTGACAGCGAACGATTCCAGCGGACATCCGTGCAACTGGAAGGCGACTGCTTCCGAAAATCCCATCGGCAACGAAGTTCGCATTCTGTTTGAACGTGCTGCGACTTCCAAAGGAATGAATTCTCCAGTCGTTGGGATCGGCGGGCTGCAGTACGTTTCTTCTGAATTGGCGACCTCTGTCAACAGAGCGATCCTGACAGCTAAGCAATTAGTGGAAAACGGCGATCAGGCACGAGCGATGGACGTTGCAAAACGAGCTCAGAAACTTGCTGGCGGCGATATTCGTCTCACAGCTTTGATGGATGAACTGGGCATCGTATCTCCAGCACCTGAGCCCGCTTCGGCACTGGTTCCCGGCGACGATGTTCTCGGGCCACCGACAGCAAATGAGAGCGAAATTCTGGATGAGTCGGAAGCAAAGATTCAGGTGCGTACAGAACAGATGGTTCAGCAAACGAATGCAGCCATCCGAGAAGCGAAGGAAATTGCCTCCGAGCAGCCAGACTATTCACTGACACGGCTGAAAGACATTCTGGAAACGATCAAAGCAGCTCCCGAACTGGCACCAGAAAAACGTGACGAACTTGAACGTCGCGTGATTGATGCGATCGGCTTCGTGCAGACTCGTCGCGAAACGGTGGCTATCGAACGCCGGCAGCAAAGCGAATCGCGAGCAGTACTGGAAGCTGAACAGCGAAATCTGACGGAAATCCGCCTCGAAGAAGAACGCCTGCAAACACTCATCAGTCAGGTACGTGGCTTGCTGGATCGAGCATCGCATGGTGATCCGGCTGCGTACGAAGATGCCGAACAGGTGTCTCGTACAGCCTTGGACATGAAGCCCGGCAACGGGACAGCAACGGCAGCTCTGGTGATGTCCGAAACACTTGGGCAAATGAGCAAAACCTACCGGCTGAAGAGTCTGCGTCAGGACCGATTCCTTGCAACGCTTTATCAAGTTGAACTTTCGCACGTTCCGTTTCCTGATGAACCTCCAGTTATCTATCCACCTGCAGATGTTTGGCGTGCGTTGACTTTGACTCGCAAACGCAAATACGAATCTGTTTCATTGCGTCAGCAGAAAGAATCCGAAAAGTGGCTGGAACGCATGCTGGATGAGCCAGTGAAAAATTTGAGCTTCCCTGGAGAGAATCCGCTGCTCGATATTCTGGAACAGATCAGCAACCACTTTACTACGACCTACGGTGCTGCTGGTGGTGGAGCAGGTGCGGACTATCGCATGACAATTCTACCTGATGTCAAACCATTGGATGAAGAATCTGTCATCCTGCAGGATGTGATGATTAAAGACATCGAACTCGACGGTATCACCCTGCGAAATGCTCTCGCAATCATTCTGAGCCAGACTGATCCTGAGTTAACCTTCATGATTCGTAACGAAGTCATGTTCATTACGACAAAGGCTTTTGCTGAAGCCGATGAACAGCTGGCAACGCGTGTGTATCAGGTTGGTGACCTTGTCATTCCACCCGTAGACCTTGGCGGTGGTGGAGGTGGTGGTGGTCAGGGTGGTGGCGGATTGGGCGGCGGTCAACAAGGTGGCGGCGGCGGATTGGGCGGCGGTCAACAAGGTGGCGGTGGTGGCGGATTTGGTGGCGGTGGCGGTGGAGGTTTCAGCTTGCCACCTGAAATCCTTGCGAAGCCAGCGGCGAAGTCCAATGGTGGAATTTCTAATCAGTCGCTGAACGACATCAAAAAAAAACCAACCGCAAAATAGAACCAGCGACTTCGGCCGCTGATTCCACTAAAAAACACACGGGTGTGCACGTCGCAACAACAGCGATGAGCACACCCGTTTTTCATGCGTCTATCGTAGGACAGGTCTCCAGACCCGTCCATTCTACTAAGGTCAGGACGGGACTGGAGTCCCGTCCTGCATTAGCGCCGAATCTCGATTCTTCATTTCAGCGGTGTGCCTTGACCCTCGCGGAACCGCAGGATGGATCTCCGCCAAAACAATCCACAAAAGTAGCACCGCAATCCGCAAGTGCCAAGGCTCTGGTGGAAAAAGTTCTTGCCGATTCGCGACCACCTGCCAAAGCATGGGACGATGTTCTTAAAACGAATACCGTCACACCAGAAATTCTCGCTGAAGCGGTTTCGATACTCAACACCGACAAGAAATACGACGTGGCTGTGGAAGCGATACAAAGCGGTATTCGAAACAATCTTGCCGCCGCATGGATGTACGATGTGCTCGCCATGGAAATGAAACTGGCAAAACGACCCGCCAAAGACATCGCTCGCGTGCTGGAATCACGTATCGATTTTTCCACCGCGGATATACCGCAACTGCTGATTGCGGTCGCCCTGTTGTCCCGATTTGAAGCCTTCGATGAAGCCATACAGGTCTGCCGCGAAGCCACGGAACTGGATCCCCAATTCACTGAGTCGTGGTTATTGGCACGCAGCGTTGCTGACAAATCAAAGACTCCCGAACACCGCGTGTGGGCACGATGCGGAATTCTGACGCACGTCTGGACCGATGATTCCGCAGCCCTGCACGACGAGGCTCGCAGAGTGATCACTCAAACAGCAACGGAATTGGACGCCGCTGGAGAGTCTTCCAGGGCAGAGGCCGTGCGATCTCAACTGCGCGAGGCATCGTCTGTCGATCTGATGCTCACCCTTCGTTGGGTCGGTTCTGCAGATCTGGATTTGATAGTCACGGAACCGAATGGAGAAATCTGCAGCTATCGCAATCGCCAGACATCCGATGGAGCTCGTTTCACTCACGATGATCCAGGATCTGCCACTGACGGCAATGCAACGCGTTATGAGCAGTATATCTGCCGCGTTGCCGATGAAGGAAACTACACCGCTGCCGTGCGATTTGTCCTGGGAAAAGCTGCCGGTGGGATCGCCACGCTGGCCGTTATTCAGAACGCCGGTACACCTTTGGAATCTCGCTCGACTCAAACTATTAAGCTGGCCCGCGAAGACGTAAAGATCACGATTCCGTTCAAAGCCAGGTAGTTGTGCTGTGCGCGGTCATGCTGGGCCCCCGATGGGGCGAAACGCAATTTTTCCGGCTTGAAAGGCCATGTTTTGTGGCGGACCAGCTCACGCGGCACGGCGTTGCTCAATTCGCTTCGCCTGAGCGGCCTGCTTTGCCAGTTGTCGTTTCTTGTGACCTTTGCGGCTGAAGCGATTGACGAAATCAATCAGCCATGGCGCGAATCTTTTCAACTGAAACAGAGCGTGGGCAGTTGGAGTAATCAGCACCTGCCGCTTATCTTTTCGAATCGCATTGAGTGTCACCGCAGCCACGCGTTCCGGTGTGGCACACATCCAGTTCGGCGGCGACGGAACCTTTTGACCGGCACGACCGCTGGCGGCTGCCTCATACAAATTTGTCAGCACCGGACCGGGGCAAATTGCCGTCACGCCAAGACCCTGACGCCCGTATTCGGCTCGCAGAGATTCAGTGAATCCGATCAATCCAAACTTACTTGTGTGGTATGCTGAAAATCGCCCGCCGGCGACAAGACCAGAAATGCTGCACATGTTGACAATATGTGCGTCGGATCGTTGCAGCAGAACAGGCAGCAGTTCGCGAGTAATTTGGATTGGTGCCAGCAAGTTGATGGTCATCAGCCAATCCCACTGTGCCTGAGTCATCTGGTCCGTTGCTCCATAGTAGGCAACACCTGCATTGTTGATCAGTAAATCAATTCCACCAGATTGATGCAGCGCAGAGGCAATCGTGGCTGAGATTGCTTTGCGATCTGTCAGGTCGCAGGGGAACAGCATCGTGCGGACGCCGGATGGTTCCAATTCAGCCGCCAGCTTTTTCAATCCTTCGGTATTTACGTCCACGAGACACAGGCTGCACCCTGCCCGAGCCAGTTCGATCGCAATGCAACGGCCGATTCCTGATGCGGCGCCGGTCAGAAATGCGGTTTGTCCCTGAAACGTTTGCATACGAATACTTCCTTGTGAATTTCGTTATACCTGCATTTTGGAAATCTCGGAGGGCTGACGCCCTGCCGCTCGCCCTTATTTTCTCGCCCGCTTGTAGGGAATCGAACATCCTCTTGCGCGGTTGGAAGTGGTCGCGGGCACTTCACCTTTTAACGCGGCTTCGACTGCGAGTTCCACATAACGCTGTTCCACTTTGTCGGCCGCTGTCTGGTCATCCATCGCGCCCATGTAAACGATACGCCGATCTTTATCCAGTACAAAGAACTCCGGAGTAAAATTCGCTCCATAAGCTGCCGCAACTTTTTGCGATTCATCCATCAAGTAAGGAAATGGAAACTTTTTCGCCCTGGCTCGCTCCTTCATTTTGTCCAGACGCTCCGCGGGCTTCAGATTTGCATTAATCGCGATCAACGCGACGCTCTCATTTCGTGCGGCGAACTTTTTATGGAACTCGATCATGCGATCTTCGTAGTCAACCGAGTACGGACATGAATTGCAGGTAAAACAAACCACAACAACCCGCTGATCCTTCAGATCGGTAAGTGAGTGCTTTTGATCATCTGTGCCGATCAGATCCTCCCATGACGGCGCCTGGTCGCCAATCTTCAACTGGACCGGTTCATCTTCAGCGTTAAGTGCAGCTGCCAATGCAGGAGATACGAAAACAGCAGGTGCTGACCACAGGATGGTGACTATTAAGATTCCGGGCAATTTCATGGTAGGGACTTCCTGTATCCACCGACTTCTGTGGCCAAAACGTCGCAGGTTGTTCAGAGGTTCGCAATTGACTTCGGATTTTCGTGAATTCCCGCACGAACACAACTCCAACTTTTTTTAAAAGCAAAGGCTATGGCCCCCGCGTAAAAACCTTACTCAGTGTCGTGCGTCCACGATGCGTGCATCTTTCGGCGAGTGAACAACGTGAGCGATGAACTGGCAACGAGCCGGTAGGCTCCTGTGGGTCAAGGGCTTTCAGCCCTTGTTAAGATGCAGACGAGTTCACTTACAGCGGCTTGATTTCGAAGAATACCCGAATGCGTGGCCTTTACAAAGAATTCGGTCTGAACGTCAGGAACGTGAGCACTGGCGACAGCGACAACGCCATCACCCGTATAGCCATCTGGTAAAAGGTACCCGGTACCGATAATCGAATGAGCAGAAACGCGATCCGCCTTACGCAGCTGGCTCATCGCACGCATGATGCTGCTGCCGGGGTAAAGATGATCAATGCTCGTTGGCGGTCTGAAACCTGGACCACTGAACCAGCCCGGGGTTCCGCGAACGCGTCCGATATAGTCGTCCTGAACCTGTTCAGGAATTTCGATTAGCCACTGCCCAAATCTGCCAATTGCATTCACTGTCCAGTTGGAACCATGTTGTGGCGCAGCAATGTAGACAACTTTCTTGACAAACGGGACAGGATCGAACAGGATCGCAGAAGCTGTTTCGCTGGGAACGGGCGTCGAGGTGGCTCTCGCATCCAATTGCGTGGAGTAAACAGCTCCCCACAGTTTATCATCACTGTGACTGGCCTGCAGTTTGGCAACAAGGCCGCCCATGCTGTGTCCGACAAGAACGGTTTGATCAAACGCCGAATTGGATTCGGAGGGATCAAGTGTTGCTCGTGTCTTGATCAATTCCTGTCGCAGGTCTGCAGCAGCTTTCAGATAGGAGTTGCCTGTCGGATATTGATAGCACCAGATCTGATATCGAGTATTGATTTCAGGATGACACTTCAGTGAGACGATTGTTTCGTCCCATGTCAATGCATCCGATGCAAGGCCGTGAATCAGAATAAGCGGAATACGATCTGGCTGATACGGTTCAAGCAGATACAGGCCCGTGGCATTGAATCGCGATGGAGCGCGAAAGGCAGTCCAGTAATCCCGTTGATTGGGGAGCCTGCGTCCTTCCAGCGTTTGAGCGCCACGAAACACAACGGGCAATGACGGCTGCCGGTGTAGCGCACAACCACTCAAGGTCATGCTCGCGCAGACGAATAGCGAGATCGCTAGCGTGCGGCGAAAATGAACCTGCAGATGTGATGTAGACAGGGCACTGGAAGTCATATAACCGGCGAATACCATCCATGGCAGTCTCGCAACGGCAGCTTTTGCCGTGCTGAGGTTCATGGTATTTTAAGACGACCGGTGAAATGAGGGAAGTTGAGTTTTGCAGGCCAATATTTCGTTCAGCGCAAGAGAAGAGCCGTCGCGAAACCCGCACTTCGCGACGGCTCAGACCCGGAGTCTGCACAACTGCAGTGAGTACGAGAGACTGTTTCAGGCACTGGCGTTTCGATCAGACCGCACCTGATTCGAAACGTTGATTCCGAGAGACTTTGTCTCTCGGAACCGTCCTCATTCAATCCTACGCTTATTCAGTGGCAGTACCGGTGACGTTCTCTTCTTCTTCTTCCTGGATGATAATACGAGGTGTCACCATCAGCATGATACTTTCCGTTTCTCGACCAACCCCGCTGTTCTTGAACAGGCGGCTGATATAAGGAATCTTGTTCAGAATCGGAACTCCGTTCATCTTGCGGCTTTCTCGCAGACGCTTGATACCGCCAAGAAGTACTGTACCGCCGTCCGGAACACTGACAGTAGTTGAGACTGTGATTGTTGAGATGAC
>JAYVNW010000989.1:0-2973 GCA_043758225.1 Candidatus Kuenenia sp.
GCCTTTTCCGGAAAACTGAATGGCCTGACCAATCTTGCCGGTGACGACTTTGCCGCCGTTCAGAGTTCCGTTGTTTCGCTGCAGTGACATGTCGCGCGCCGAACCGTCGTCGAAGCTGAGGATCAGCACTGGATCGGAAAACAATTCCGATGCGTCCTTATAGCGTTCGGCGACTTCGGCATCGTCAGCAGCGGTGAAGTACAGACGGACTTCATCAATGATGCCCACGAACTGAAAGGGCGATTTGTATTCGCCCACTGCACCGCCTTCGTCGGCACCGATCTCCATTCCCTGAGCTGGATCTTTAGCCAGCAATCCTGGTGCGACCCCTTCACCGACACGTTCGCCATCGACGTACAGTCGCAATTGTTTGTCTTCGGCGAGCACGCCAACAATATGATGCCAGCCACCGACAATTCGTTTTGGTCCGGAAATCGTCGCCAGTTCTCCTGACACGCGGACGTGGAAGGTTGGCTTGCCGGTTTCGATTGTCAGCGCATAACCTTCTGCCGGACCACCGCGAGCGATGATGACACCGTTCGGATTTGTCGTCGTCATCCACGCTTCCACTGTGATGGCTTTGCTCGCAGGGTTGAGGCCTGGAGTATTCGGCACTTGTACATAAGACGTCGCCGAAGCCGCCGCACCAGCATTCGCCTGCTTGCCAAAATCCTCAGGAATCTCCGGAGGTTCCGGTGCCGCTGCGAACAATTGTCGTTCCATCGTTGTCGTCCAGCGGTAGTATTCCGGTTTGCGGCCGTAGCCAAAGACGTAGCCTCCACCATTCACCATGATGTCTCCCGCTGGGGCAAACCGGCCCGCCTGAAAATAGCCTCCGTGTCCGCCCGCAAAACTGCGTCCCATCACCCAGTACGAACGATGGAACCAGCTGTCGTCCAGGAATCCCATCGGAGCGAACAGATGCACTCCTTCACCACGCTGCGCTGAACCTTGCTTCACAAAGTCGCCGGAAATAGGACCAATCTCCAGACGATTGCCTTCCAGATCAAACTTCTGCGAACGCATGTAAACAAACTTATCATCGGCACTCAGAATGTCGGGCAAGCCAACAGGCATCTGCAGAATCTGAAGTTTCTCCTGCATGTTGTTACCAGTCTCAGGGTTTGTTTCATCCATGATGGTTTCGGACAGCTTCTTGCCCGATTCCAGATCCAGCCGACACAAACGCAGACCGCCGTCGAGGAAATTAGAACGCCCGGCTACTGCCCAGACAACGTTGTTTTTAATCAGCACGCTGCCGTGAACTGGCCACAGCGATTCCAGTTGTTCGAACGCCATTGCTCGTCGATCCATCGGGGCGACTCGATAACGCCAGATCAGCTGTCCATCGTCGGCCTTTAGGCAATACACGCAACCATCGGTGCAACCAAAGAGCAGTCGTGCCCGTTCAACGGTTGGCGGCGAATCGATACGAGCACCGGCGGTGAAAGTCCAAGCTTCTTTGCCCGACGTTTCATCCAAAGCATGCAGTGTATGAGCATCAATCTGCGCGACGTAAACAAGGCCCTTCGCGATGACCGGCGACGTCAGTCGGCCGCCCAGCGATGTTGTCCATTGAGTTCCGATTTCGGCGGGGATGTCCTGTCGCGACGTGCCGCTGCGTTTTTGATCGTGGCGGAATGTCGGCCAGTCGTCATGACCATCAAATTCTTTAACTGCGGCCAAGGGCGTACCAAATGCGGAGCCCATTTCAAGGCGTCCTTCTTCCGGCACTTTGCCGGGAATTGGCCGCGTCGGTGCCATCGGAGCCAGAGCATTGAAGCCGTAAAGCTTGGCTTCCGGATAACATGCACAGTCGTGAGGCGGAGTGTAGGTCAGACCGTTGCATGGCATCACGCCATACAAGCAACCGCCGCGAACCCAGTGATTGATGTCCCAGTGTTCCTTTTTGAGGTCAACAAATTCAACGCCAGTGCGGGACGGAATCAGGAAGTTATCCGTCGCCTTGGCGATATAGCAGCGATGATGAAACCAGTACGTATCGACGTCGGGTGCGAATTCCTTCTTCACTTCGCCGGTTCGCGGATCACGGCCTTTGAATACGCCGGTGTCTTTGCCCTGCGTCGTTGGAGCACACCAGACCAATCCATCAACCACCATCAAATCCTGTGGCGACTGATAGCCGGAATTCGGATGTTCGGCGGTCCAGAGCTGTTTGCCGCTCGCGACATCAACGCTGATCATGTGACCGTCGCCGCCCGCGTAGAGCACAACGTCTTTATTCACCACCAATCGTGGTCCGAAGTTAAATGTGAACTGCTTGCGGCGCGTGACAGGTTCCGTCGTCCATGCCAACTCGCCGGATTTCTGATGGATCGCGTTCAGACTTTCGCCATCGTGGAGGTAGACGTTGTCCTCATCGGCCGACAATGTCAGCGGCGAAATTCGAGTCTGCCTGGCCCACAGTTGCTTGCCGGTCGCGGCTTCAAACGCCATGACGACGCGAGGTTCTTCGTTCCAAAAGAACTCCTGATTCACTTTACCCTGATCGCCAACACGCCCGTTGGCCGGCGCGTAGTCTTCGAGTTCTCCCTTGCCTTTGCGGACGACAACGAACAGAACGCCATTGGAATGAATAATTTCTTCTGTGGTATCGGACCCTTCGTAGGTTCGCAACGTCTTACCCGTCGCCGCATCGATCGCAACCATCGGTGAGTCATAACTCAGCGTTGTGTAGACTTCGTTATCCGTGGAAACCAACCGGCGAGTCAGGTTTGTCGGTCCGCTCTTGAGTGGCCACAACTGATTCTGCCATTCGGCGATGTCGCGCTTCCACAGGATTGTGCCGTTGAAGGCGTCGCGCGCGATGAGTTTCCATTTCGATGGCAATTGGATCGAGATGCGGCTGCCTTCATCCATGATGTAGAACATGCGGCCGTTTGTCGAAACAAGGGCACTCATGCTGGCCATGCGATCATGATGCCGTGACCAACGGGGACTGCCGACCCATTG
>JAYVNW010000990.1:0-2046 GCA_043758225.1 Candidatus Kuenenia sp.
ACTCCGCATTGGCCTCCACTGTTGGTGTTAAACAAGATAGTGTCTGACTTATAGGCTTTGACTTCGCGAGTGCGTACGAATGGCGCGGAGTAGCGAACAGGGTCGAGCGGAGTGGGCTTGTTGCGGTACGAGCCAGCCGAGCCGAAGCTCAAGGCATTTGTTCAAGAAGCCCGTTCGAGTGGCGGCGGCCCGTGCCTCATGGGAAAAGCAATCCGCAGCTTCGCTGCGAGTCGTCAATTTTCAGTCAATTGGTCACATTTTTCGTGGTCAGCGCGCACCGCGATCCGACACGGCGTGATGCGTGTTTTGAAAATGGTCGTTGATCGGCAATTGGCTCGGAGGTCTGACGCCCTGGCGCTCGCCGGATGTCTATGCGTATTCACTATCCGCTGTCCAGAAATTTGGTCGCATGATCGGCCAGCACGCGGCAGATAATGCGGCCTTCGGCGTTGGTCGCAACCATATCGCACCGACAAGCTGACGCATGTCGCTCGACGGAATTTGTATTTCGCCTTCAGTGAGTAGAATTCTTTGCTGATTCCCTGCAGACTACGGAGCCTCACGGTTGCGTTTTGACGCTCTCACCGCCCTCCGGAGATTGAACATGTTTCGCTTACAATTGCTTCTGCCCACTCTGCTTGCCACTTTTGTGATCGCCGCCACAGACTTCGGTGCCTCGGCCCAGGAGTTAACACCGACCGATACCATGCCGCTGACCGTCGAAGGCGATCTTGCCTCGCAGATGGTGGATGGCATCGATCGGTTTCTGCTGAAGGAGATCGAGAAGTCAGCGGCAACAAGAGGCGAACGATTCAAAGTGGATACAAGTTCGCCGGAAGCGTACGAGGCATCGCTGAAGCCGTATCGGGAAAAGCTGGCAAAGTGCCTTGGGATTCGTGATGCTCGGATGGAGTTCGCGGCACCGGAGATTGTTGTCGGAGTCGGCGGCAACCCGGTGATTGCACGATCGGAGAAATTTACGGTTCATGCCATTCGCTGGCCGGTCCTGAGCGATCCGTCGCCGCAGGGAGCGGGTCTGCCATCGATCTATGGAGAGGGCCTGCTGCTGACTCCGAAAGGCGACGTCGTTGCAAATGTGATCGTGCTGCCAGATGCTGATCAAACGCCCGAGCAAATGTGCGGAATCACAGAAGGCATCGCAGAAGAATCCCAGGTCGCTCGTCACCTTGTGGAATCCGGGTGCCGCGTTGTTGTGCCGATGTTGATCAGCCGACATCGTGAAAAACGTCTTGGTCGCGCTGACCTGACGAATCGCGAGTATCTGCATCGAGCGGCGTTTGAACTTGGGCGGACCTTGGCGGGCTACGAAGTGCAGATGTCGTTGAGCATCGTGGACTGGTTCTCAAAGAGTGATTCAAAGAAGCCGACCGGTATCTATGGCTTCGGCGAGGGCGGAATGCTGGCGCTGTTTGCGGGCGGGCTGGATACGCGTATCCAAGCAACATGCGTCAGCGGCTACTTTGGATCTCGTGAACGTTGTTGGGAGGAACCTATTGACCGCAACTTTGCTGGGCTATTGGAGGATTTCGGCGCGAGTGAACTGGCCTTGCTTGTCGTCCCTCGTGGATTAGTCATTGAATCCTCCAGTGGACCGATCCTCAAGCTGGAAGGTAATGGCGGAGGTCCCGCAGAGTTACGAGACGCTTCAATGTCACGACCTGACACTAATGAACTATTCCGGATCGCACGGACGTTCAAAGCACCTTTCTTCCTAACTGGAACTCAGGGCGAGCAACTCTTCAACTTTCCATCCACACAGTCTGTTTTGTTTGCCGCGCTTCGTAACGATCGTGTTGCACCAAGTGACCCGTCTGACCAAGCCTCGCTTTCAGGCCTGACTCGGAGTTTTGCTTGGGATCCGAGCGACCGTGAAGCCCGTCTCCTCAAACAAATCGACCGCCACAATCAGGCGTTGCTTCGTGAGAGCCACTTTGTTCGCAAGGAGTTCATGTCGAAGCTCGACATGACTTCCGTGGAGGCGTACGAAAAATCGGCGGAGCCTTATCGCGAGATCTTCCGCAAAGA
>JAYVNW010000991.1:0-4607 GCA_043758225.1 Candidatus Kuenenia sp.
GTCACGGTGCTCCCGTCGATCAGATGTTTGGTGTCAAAGTTGGCGACTTGAAAACGATTGCAAAGAAGATCAAGGGACGGCAGGACCTTGCGCTGGAGCTGTATGACACTGGAAACAGCGACGCTATGTATCTGGCCGGAATGGTGGCCAACGGCGCATTGATGACAAAGAAACAACTGGAATCCTGGGCCAGGAAGGCCACATGGCACATGATTTCGGGCTACACGGTGCCGGGTGTCGCGTGCGAAAGTTCTTTTGCCGCTGAGTTGGCTCAAAAGTGGATCGATGCCAAACAACCATCCATCATGTGCAGTGGCTGGACGACATGGTCAGGAATCGTGGCGATGCAGGCCGATGATCAACTGGATCTTGCCGGAATCGAATCGCTGCTGCGACGGGTTGAGGACCACGTTCATTCCAGTCCGAATCGAGTCCGTTACTCGATGAACGGATTTGTGATCTCCGTTGGCGGTTATGTTCTGCCGTTGCAGAAGAGAGCGAAAGACGCCGCAAAGAAGATTGGCAAAGTTCATGTGGACGTTGGGCCAACCGATTGCAAAGTCCCGAACGCAGTCGAGTATATCGACAAAATGATCGCACGCGGCAACACCGGTAAGAAGCGAAAGACTATGAAGTGCTGAAACCACTCAATCTCCGAACTTTCAGGATCAATTAATTGGTCTGACATATGTTTAAGATCGAGAATACTGAATTTCCTGTCCTTGAACACCGTCAATAACTTTACCGTCCGCGAAGACCGTCTGTCCCATAACCCAGGTGCGAACTGCCCAACCAGTCAGCGTTTCGCCGTGCCATGGTGACCAGCCGCTTTTTGTGAGTTGGTTTTCATTCAGAATTGTCTGACTCTTGTTCAGATCGACAAGTGCGAGATCCGCGTCATAGCCCTCTGCAATTTGGCCTTTATTCTGCAAGTTCCAGACACGAGCTGGGGCTGCTGCTGTCCATGATACAACCTGACTGATCGTGCAGCGGCCGCGATTGACTTCGTTTAGCAGCAATGCGAGATAGTTCTCAACCGCTGGCAGGCCACTTGGTGACTTAGGATAAGGTTGCCGCTTCTCTTCCAACGTGTGAGGCGCATGATCAGTGGCGACAACTTCCAGAGTTCCATCCAGCAAACCTCGCCAGACCGCTTCGTTGTCGGCAGCAGTTTTAATGGATGGGTTCATCTGAATGAGTGTGCCGAGGCGCGGGTAATCATGGATATTGAAGAACATGTGGTGAGGGCAGGCTTCAGCGGTGATGAGATCACTTGTGCCACGCAGGAATTCGACTTCTTCGGCAGTAGAAACGTGCAGCACATGAAATCTGTGTTTGTGTCGCTCGGCGAGTTCCACGGCACGCTTCGTGGCGATGATCGCGGCTTTATGATCCCGGATTCTGCTGTGATCGCTTATGTCACGGCCACCGTTCAGTCGAGCAGAATTTGCTCTGACCGTCGCTTCGTCTTCACAATGCGCGCAGATCGGCAATGTTGTCTCAGCGAAGATTCTTTCCAATGCCTCCTGTTCATCAACAAGCAGGTCGCCTGTGCTGGAACCGATAAATATCTTGATGCCGGGCGTACGAGTGGCCTCTTGCAGTGCATCCAGATTATGAGGCGTGGCGCCGATGTAGAAGCCATAATTCACGTGACATGATCGCGCGGCAATAGCGAGTTTTTCTTCAAGAGCGTGCACTGTTGTTGTGGTAGGCCTGGTATTCGGCATCTCCAGAAATGAGGTCACGCCTCCTTTGGCACATGCGCGCGTGGCGTGATGCAAGTCCTCTTTGTGCGTCAGCCCGGGCTCACGAAAATGGACCTGGTCGTCGATCAAACCGGGAATCAGGTGAAGGCCACTGGCTTCGACGATTTCGTCAGCCCGCGCGGAATCCGGCGCGTCGATCGACGCGATTCTGTGACCTTCAATCAGGACATTAACTTTGGATGTCGAGTCCGGAAATACGACTGTCGCGCTGCGAATCAGAGTTCTCATGTTCATCTTTCCAGTTTCAGTGGACGGTGCATTAATTCTACCGTGGCTTCGCGCGGGGATTTGTTTTCGAACAGCACGCGATAGACCTGTTCGGCGATCGGCATAATGATGCCTTTCTGCTGCGAAAGGTGGTACACACTGCGTGCTGTCAAGATGCCTTCTGCGACTGCTGTCATCGAATCCTGGACTTCCTTAAGTGTCTGGCCACGACCCAGTGCTTCACCAACGAAGCGATTTCTGCTGTGTTGACTATTGCAGGTTGTGACAAGATCACCCAGTCCGGCGAGGCCAAAAAACGTCTCACTGTTCGCACTCATTGCTGTGCCGAATCGAACCATCTCTGCTAAACCACGCGTGAGCAGTGCAGCTTTCGCGTTGTCACCGAATTGTAATCCGTCGCAGATCCCTGCAGCGATTGCGATTACGTTTTTCAGTGCACCGGCGAGTTCTACACCTGTCTGATCGGCGTTGGAATAGACACGAAGTGACTCCATCGACAGTAACGTCTGAATGCGTTCTGCGGCTTCCAGTGAATCGCAAGCCGCCACAATGCTGGCAGGTTTCCGTGCTGTGATTTCTTCGGCATGGCATGGACCTCCCAGGACAACTACCGCACGTTGTCCGACAATCTGCTGAATGATCTGGCTGGGACGAAGCAGCGTCTCATTTTCGATCCCCTTCACGGCGCTGACCATCAATGCCCCGCCAGGAATCAGACTGGCCAAATGATGCAGCGCCTCGCGAAGCCCGCGTGTCGGCACACAGATCAGAACCACATCAGCATTCTGGAGGGCAGAGTCTGGATCGGCGGTCACCTGAATGCTGGCAGGCAGACGAACCTGGGGCAAAAGGCGACTGTTTTGGCGAGTTTCGTGAATATGTCGCGCGAACGTTTCATTTCGTGCCCATAACCGTACTGAGACGTCCTTGTTTTGAGCGAGTATCCAAGCGCAGGCCGTTCCCATGGCACCGGCACCCAGGACGCAGATCGTTGTCATAGCTATTCTGTCGCATTTGCAGAGGAGTAATCAGGTCTGAATGTGTGTATTTCAACGGCCTGTGGCGTTTACGCAACAGACTCCGGTAGGAAAAACCGGAATCGCGACAATCCGAATCTGAGGTAAGTTCATTGCGATCGTATCATTTTGCAGTTGCATGCCTTCGAATCGAGCTTAGGAATTCGAAAGTCGATTGCGGGTCAATGAAACTCAACCAATGGTTAGGAAACATCAATTCTGCGCGGCTGCCGTCAGCATGCGCCAATGAGTGAACGGGGAAAACAATTATGAGCCAGTCATCAGTTATTGAACAACCAGGGGCCGCTTTCATTGAACGCCGTCAACGCGACGCCGGTGCAGCACCGTCCGGGTCTGAACGCCGCCAGTTTCGCGACGGTGACCGGTCTGCTCGACCAGAAGTTTCAGAACTCGCAAACGCGGTGGATGACTACAAAGTAGCCCATCATCGTCGCTTCATCACGTTTGAAGAGTTGTTCGACGTAATGACGTCCATCGGATATCACAAATAGTTTGATCGTTGCAAACGGTTTTCTTCCACGATCGCTAATGTTTCTTTCGATGAACATACCTCAGCAATCGGAATATCTCATCCTGTCTGCCATTTGCGTGGAATACTCTTCTGTCGGATCAAGGACATATCGCGATAAGTTCAGGGACTGAAATTGAGTACCGATTTCATTAGGTAACTCAGCGTGACCGACCAAAGCTGTTGCATGAAGGACTGGTTTCAGTCTGCACGCAATAAATCTCGTTTCCTCCCCGCAAACGTGAAGAGGGTGCTGTGATTATGTCCGACTATTCTTCCGACCTTCTGGTCACTGATCGACGCAGAGCAAGTCGCAGGCGACTGACATCAAACCGTAAGCCTGCGGTTCCTGAAAAAATTGTCGCTCCGCCAAAAACAAATCGCATTACGAAAGTTGAAGTTCCACAGGAGTTGGAACCTGTTCAACCATCGACGGAGATGTCCATCCAGGAGCGTCGCGAAATCATCGATCGCCGCCGTCAGGACCGCCGCCGACAGATTGATCCGACGACTTGCGAACGCGACTATTCCGACAACGAAGTTGAATTCATGAAGGCCATGGATGACTACAAACGCAAAAGTGGGCGCCCATTTCCAACATGGAGCGAAGTTTTGGAAGTGATGATGAGCCTTGGATACCGCAAAGTCGCTGATCCATCGACGATGGAATGGCGAACATTCGGCGACCAGATGGGATCGCTGTAAGACGATTTTTAATGGAATCGCTGGCAGTAATAACTCCCAGCGACGACAAAAAGTGAACCGCACTTCAGGGGCAATGCGATGCCGGGGGTGCGGTTTGCCGGTTTATGGGAAGCTGGTCGTTCACGAAACTGCCGCACGCGAGATCTGAACGAAGGCATCGTAGAATCCACTGCCGCCGCCCCAGTCGGTGGGTTCTTCGGGAGTTACGCTGTTGACAGATCGGTTGTTCCCAGCAGCATCGATGAGTCCTCCGAATGGCATCCACACGACTCCGGGGCGGATGCGATCGGAGATCCGGCACACAGCGGTGACTGTACCGAGTTCATTCGATACATCGACGGGTTCGCCGTCCCGAAGCCC
>JAYVNW010000992.1:0-9738 GCA_043758225.1 Candidatus Kuenenia sp.
CAGTGCCGGTCTACAACAGTTGTGGAGGTCCGTTGTACGGCGTTCGAAGCGATACGAATACACGCTGCAAGCGACCTGCGGCAGGCTGGCCGGGACATGGAGATGCGGGACGACCGGGTCCGCTGGAAGACAACTGGTCCAGCATGAATGCGCCTGGTGATCTGGCGGAAGAACTTCTCGCTGAGGGTTTCAAGGCAATGAAGCTGTGGGCCTTCGATGGCGTTTATCGAGAATCAGGCGGACTGCGAGTTTCAAAAGCAGATCTTGAACGTGGAGCAGCTCCGTTCCGTGCCATTCGCGAACGAGTTGGTGACAAGATGGACGTGATGCTGGACGGTCACGGATTCTTCGCGTTGCCGGCGGCGATTGATATCGGAAGAGCGATGCATGAATTTCGTCCGTTATGGCTGGAGGACGTTCTGCGTCCGGACAGCGTTTCCGCGATGGCTGATTTTCGTCGCGCTGTCGATATGCCGATCGCAGTCAGTGAAATGCTCGTCACGCGGGAACAATATCGACAAGTTCTGGAAGCACGCGCTGCCGACTATGTGATGATTGATCCGACATGGGTTGGTGGCATTTCAGAGACCCGGCGCATCGCTGAGCTGGCTCAACTGTACAACATTCCGACACTCATGCATGACTGTACGGGGCCTTTCACTTTAATGGCCGGGCTAAACATTGCGGCTGCAATTCCGGGCGTCACCTATCAGGAATGCGTTCGAGCGCACATTGCCATCGTGTATCCGCTGTTGATCGACGACACTCTTAAAGTGACCAACGGCCACATCGCATTGCCAACTCGCGCGGGGCTTGGCGTACGCTGGCGTGAGAACCTGTTTTCGCCAGACGCCAGCGGTTATCGAATCAGTCGGCTATGATTTTGCAGTTTAACCCGTGGCCGACAGGCCAGGACGTTTCGCACAACCTGGCCTGTCGGCCACGGGTTAAACAAATTGGAATCCGCAGCCACTGGAGCTAACTCCACCTAAAAACACGGCTGCAACTTCAGTCAACGCGATCGAAGCGATAGATGCCTCTTCCATCAACTGTTTCAAGCATGTAGTACACTTCACCGGCTTCGTCTTCTCCGAACGAAAGCACTGGAAATCCGGTTGAGGCAACACCCATATTGCTGGTGACTTTGCCGAGAGTATCGTCGTACTTCAGAGACCAGATTTTGCCACTCACGAAATCCGCGTAAAGATACATGCCCTGCAGTTCAGGCAACCGTGAACCTCGGTAAACAAAGCCGCCCGTGATTGATTTTCCGAGCTGATGGTCGTATTCCCAGATCGGATCAATCGGTGTGTCGGCTGGTTCAAGTGTCTTGTTGTTAAACGGATAAGACGCCTCACGAATACTCCAGCCATAGTTGCCGCCCAGTTTGACAATATTGATTTCCTCCCAGAAATCCTGGCCGACGTCTGCGGCCCAAAGTGCGCCGGTTTTGCGATCAACCCCCAGTCGCCATACGTTGCGAAATCCATAGGCAAAGATCTCAGGCTGAGCACCCTCGCGCTGAATGAAAGGGTTATCAGCCGGGATCGCATAGTTCTTGTCGACTTGTTTCTTATCAACATCGATTCGAAGCATCGAGCCCATCCATGTCTGCAGGTTCTGTCCGTGCCCCAGTGGATCGTTGCGTCCGCCGCCATCGCCGAGCGCGATATAGAGATAGCCGTCATGACCAAACGCGATCGACCCACCGTTGTGGTTAGAAAACGGTTGAGGAATCTTCATGACGATTTGTTCGCTATTTGGGTCGGCTCGATTGGGATCGTTGGCAGACACATTGAAACGAGACACGATCGATATGCGTGGTTCGGCTGACGAACTGTAGTAGATATATAGCTGGCCATTTTGTTTGTAGTTGGGATGCATCGCCATTCCCAGCAGGCCTTCTTCGTTATCCTTCTTCCAGTCCTGAACGCGATCGCGGATATCCAGAAACAGTGTTGCCTGTTTGGCTTGCGGATCGTTCGGGAAGACGTAGATGTCGCCACGTTGCGACGCCATGAAGTTTCGATTGCTTCCATCAGCAGCGTGCGTCAACACCATGGGCCTGAGTGTTGTAACTCTGCCGTTCTCGTCGGCACCGTCGAATCCTTCCCACTCCAGTTCGGGATATGCCACGACGCCTTTCAGCGGCAGCTGGCCATCGACAGGATCGGCAACTCCGCCATCTTCCGACAGGACGCGAATTTTGATGTTTCGAAACGCCACGGGATTGCCGTGATCCTGCAGGCAGATATGACCTTTCTTCGCTTTGCCGAATTGAGGAAACTTGGCGAACTTGCTGGCCGCAACTCGCTTGTCCCATTCCGCATCGCCTTTGTTGAAGTAATAGTAACTGACTCCATTGATGGCGACTTCACATTGTCGAGGCGAGATCCGCACGTACAGTTGATTCCATTGTCCCGCTGGTCGAGTGGCATCATCCATTTCGCTGCCTTTGAATCCGACCTGATTTTCAAACATCGTCGCCCAGGCGGGTTTTACGGGTTTGTACAGTTGATACAGCCAGCCGGATTTCTGTGGATCATGCCCATCGACGTTGTCCTGAATCTGCACTTCCGGCCCGCTGTTCCATGGCTGCGGCAGATCTTCGGTCACATGAAACATGAGCCCACTGTTGCCACCTTTTGAGATGCGGTATTCGAGTGACAATTCAAAGTTCTCGTACTGTTCCGTCGTTAAGATATCGCCCGCCGCTTTCGCCGTCCGCTCCAGGAGTCCGTCGTTGACGGTCCAGCCGCTTCCCATCTGCGTCTGCCGATAATTACGCCAGCCGTCGGTGGTCTTGCCGTCGAACAGTAGTTCCCAGCCTCCACGTTTTTCTGCAGCGCTGAGGCCATTGAGCGTGTCGTTAGCCATGCCATCGGACATGCAATTCATGGCCAGAACTGATAAGACGAAGATCAGGATGAGTCGCGTGGAATGATTCATCGAAAGGGCTTTACGTTACAGGAATTATGGGAAGGCAGGTGGCGAATCCGGAACTCAGATTGGATTCGGGCGTTCATCATACTCACTGCCCACGCATTTGTCGTCTCTCACACGTTGAGCCGCACGGTGGATCAAATAAAGAAGGTGTCGAGGCACAGAAACACGGCAGCTTCAAAACGAATTCAGATTAAGTCATCGCGACTCAATCTGTTATACACCAGAAATTACTCATGTGAACCGTAGGCTTTGCAGTGATCACACGGAACGCGAGTTCGCGTCAGATGGCCATCGCGATATTGCTCCACCACAAAGCAATCGTGGCAAGGGGCTGCATCGCAACTTCGTGCCGGACTTCCTGTCGATTGGCAACCCGTACACTTCGCCTGACAGGCACTGCATCCATTGCAGTGCTGGCGAGCAGCATGCGGATGCAGCGGAATTCCAATCGTCGCAGCGCAATCATTGCAGCGAGGATGCAATGGAATTCCAATGGTTGCTGCACAACGGCCGCTGTTGCCATGCAACGGCGCGTGATGTTCCAATCCGCAATCGGAGCAGGGCGGTTGATTCAATCCATGCTGACCGCACGCACAATCGGCTTTCTGAGAAACACCTTTCGTTCCGGCACATCCCACCAGAACAGGTGCTGGAGGAAGCACGGGATGGCGATGCTCAGGAGGAACTCCTTTGGCATCCCAATCCGCAAACACAGAACCCGCTGTCGATGCCAGACGGCTGGACATCCCACGATACTGATAACTCTGATCCAGACTTCGAAAAGCCTTCGCCAGATCCTGTAACTCTGAATTCACCGCCGAGGACAAATCGTCAGCGACACAAACATTGGCTGCAGATCCATTCAGGACCAACAGCATACCGGCCAACCAGGACAAATGTCGGCCCGTAAAAGTTGAAATACTCATTGTCAACGTCTCCAAAAAGGAGTGAACTAAACTGTGCGGAACTCTTCAGATTCCTCTGTCCTGCAACCGTTACAATGCGCACAGCCGTTACTATTGGAATCACCGGACCCCTACGTCGAGCGAAAAATCGGCATTTTTCAACAAGAGTCCGGGAGAGGGGGGCGCGAACGTGGCCGTCTTGCTCCGCCGAAACGAGTCTTCAGGCGGGTACCGTGAATCAGGATTCCACGTCTCAGCTTCGACCGGCCAGCGCAGCATTTTTGGGATTGGCAAAGTGGATAGAATCGCGAAAGTCGCTTGATGTGGGCTCATCACGCGGAGCGATGATGGCTAAATTTGTAGTGCTGTTCTGCGCTGCGAGTCTACACCCGGCTAAAGATCGAGCCACTCAACGTCGTCGTGCTGTCGGCGAAAGAATCGAGTTCAATATCCATGGAACGCAGCATGCTGAGGTACATGTTGGACATTCTTGTTTCGCCGTTGCGCCAGTAGGTGCCGTGTTGCAGGCCGAGGTTAGTACCGCCTGCGATCAGCGTTGGCAGATTCTTTGGATTGTGCGTCGTGCTGGCACCGCTGCCGAAGAGGACGATGGTGTTGTCCAGCACGCTGCCATCGCGGTCACGGTATTCTGTGAGACGATTGAAGAAATGAGCCAACTGCTGACTCAGGAAATGGTCATACTTCGCGAATTCCAATTGCCCGTCTTTGTCGCCTGCGTGCGACAGACTGTGGTGGGTTCTCGTGAGGCCAAGCTTGAGAGGAAACGTATCGCTGATTCCCATGCCGTCTTCGCGATTCAGCATGAACGCGACTGATCGCGTAATGTCAGCGTCGAATGCGAGCGCGATCAGATCGAACATGTTGCGATAGTATTCGGCTGGCTCGCCTTCGTTGGTGGCGTCCAGATTCAGATGCGAATGGTCCTGTAGTTTTAGCGGAACTTCAATCCAGCGTTCTGAAGCAATCAGTCGCGATTCGACTTCACTTAGAGACGTTAAATACTGATCCATGCGTTCGCGGTCGGAAGTCCCCAGTTGCTCATTCAGCGAACGCGCGCTTTCCGCGACGGCATCGACAAGTTTGATACGTCGCTGCAGAGTCTGGCGTTCGGAAACTATCGATTCGCGATCGCCGCGAAACAGCCGATTGAAGACTCGACGAGGATTGTTTTCGGCAGGGATTGGGCGTCCTTCAACGCTGTAGGAGATCGTTCCGGTTCGTGACAGAAATCCGGTTCCGGCATCGATGGATAGTACGAGCGACGGTTGTCGGCAGTATTGTTTCGTATGCAACGCGACCATCTGATCCAGACCGACGGAGTTATATGTTCCCGGTTTCGGATTGTGCAGCGGCGCGCCGGTGAGCCACATGTCGGAGCAAACGTGCGGGTCGGATTTTGCACCGCTTGGATGATACAGGCCGCCAATGAAGCTGAGTTGATTTCGGAACGGACTGAGTGGTTCGGTCGACTTGCCGAAGACAAAATCTCGTCCTTCACCTGTGGATGGAAACCAGCTCCATTCATCAATGCCATTTTCGTTGCGAGGCAGCGACATCCCGTTCGCCGTATACAACGCGCAGAAGCGGCGAGGACTTTTTTCAGCGACGTCGGCGCCCATAGCGTCGAGCACAGGCAACGCCAGCGAAGCGCCGCCGATGCCGTGGAGAAATGCACGGCGGTGGATCTTGCGGAAGATGAACATGCAAATGCTCCAATGGATGGTGTCTTATCAGCGCTGACTGATTTCTGTTGAGTCTTCGTTTAACCCGTGGCCGACAGGCCAGGATGTCTGCGTTAGTTTCTGGGACGGCCTGGCCTGTCGACCACGGGTTAAAGGAGGAGCAACATGACGCTTATTTTTCTAAAAACATTGGACTGTGGACTACAAATCGAATTAGATCCTGCAGGAGATAGCTGTTGGCTTTGAAACTTAATGCGTTTTGTTTCAGGTACAGTGTTTCGTTGTATGTCAGGTCGCGGCCAATAGCGTAGACGGTTAAATGTCGCAGCACACTGAATGCTACCTGATCGATGCGATCGTTTGCCAGATATCTCTTCAGATCCTGCACACCATCGACGTTTGTTTTGTCCGGAAGCGTCGAATGTGCATCCATAGATTGCGTTGAAAGGCGACCGCCAGCATCGAATTCTTCAAACGGAACGCCCCAAGGATCGATCTTTAAATGACACCGCGCGCAGCCCGGCTGATTGCGGTGCTTTTCAAGTCGCTCGCGCAGTGACAAGTGTTTCGTGTCTTCTTCAAGCACCGGAACATTAGGCGGTGGATCGTCCGGTGGCTCGGAAATGAATTTGCGAGCGAACCATGCGCCGCGCTTGACAGGGTTGGGTTCGCGACCATCGGACAAGCCGGCAAGGATCGCCGGCTGAGTCAACAAGCCGCCGAGCTCAGTGCGGTGATGAGGAATCGCCATGAACTCAAAACCAGACTCTGGTTTCTCCCGCAGATCGTAATAGCGAGCCACGACCTCGTTCGCCAGCACAAAATCGGATTCGATCAATTTCTGCACGGGCAAATTTTTCCGGATCAGATGCTTTAGAAACTGTTCTGGTTCCTTGCGAAGCTGCGTACGAGTGTCGCGGGTGAGTTGCGGGAATCGTTGCCGATCAGGTTCAAGAACGTCAAACTTTTCCAGAGCAAGCCACTGTGATGTAAACGGGCGGATGAACTGATCGAATTGTGGATCGCTGATCATTCGTGCGATGTGCGAATCCAGTTGATCCGGCAGGGCAGCGGTCGAAGCTGAATTCAGCAGTTCAGAATCCGGTGGCCCGTTCCACAGAAAGTACGACAGCTTCGACGCGAGTTCATACGGAGCGAGTGGCTCAGCTGTGGACGACGGGCTGTTTTCGATGAGGAACAAAAACTGCGGCGATGTCAGCACAACCTGCAACGTATCTTTCACGCTATCGTGAAAGCTGACACCATCAGCGAAGGATGTCGAGAAAATCTTCATCAGCGATGATTCTTCGTTGTTTGTGATGGGACGTCGAAATGCACGCCTGGCGAAGTTGGGAATAATGTCACGGGCGTACGCTGCAGGGTCGGCTGAGTGGGCGGATTCAATAAAGATGTTGCGATGCGATGCCGGCGGCCAGGCGTCGTACAGTGGGCCTTCGAATTCCACTGAGCGAATCAATAGTCGTGGCATATCACGGCCGTCGGTGTATTCGCTGCGGACTCCGATTTCACGCACACCTGCGAGATAGTTTTCGTTTCCATTTTCGACATCCGGACTTGGAAAGTTACGAATCGAACCTTCAAATTGATAAGCCGCGAGTTTTTCGCTCGAAACGGTCTGCGGTTCACCGACCTGGCTCAGCGTACTGCCGCAGTCTCGACGCAAACCCAGATGCACGCCGATATGCGGCGAACGTTTTTCGAACGATATAAACTTCTGAGCGAACTCGTGCTGTTCATTGAGTGGTGTCAACACAATACGATCGATAAGAATTGGTCCGGCATAGGCGGCACACACGGTCAATTCGCCGGCCGGGAGTCGCACGATCACAAACGCGGCACGATGTAGTGTTGAGGCGAACTCTCGCGTTCCAAGCGTGAGCTTCAGTTCGGCTGGTTTCTCTGCGGGCTCGCGTTTCTCGGAGTTGTCGCTGACCGTTTGGAGAACATCAACCTGATAGATGCCCGGCTGTGTGATGGTGACGTTCTGCGATTTTGTTGGATTCATGCAGGTTACGGCGTTTGATGCTTCAGCGGCAGCCGTCGGCGCACCGGGATCAGGCAGTAGTCCGTCGTTGTATTTTGCTGCCTTCACGGTGACTCGAAAACGACCGTCATCTGGAAGTTCACGCAGCGACACTTTGAAGTTGGCTTTCGGGCCGTAAGTGCTTTCAACACCGAACTCTTCGACGCTTGGAATCGCCGGACGCAGCAGCAAGCCTTCCGGGACGGTGCTGTACGCAAGTCCCGTGGGATATCCGTGGGTTCCTCGCATACAGGCAAAGACGGCGTGATAGATACTGTCGTAGTCTCGCCAGCCACGCACTGTGTCGTTGCCCTGGTAGCCTTCGATGAAGCGAAATTTCGTCTTCATCACGAATGGAGTGAATTCGAATGGCTTGTTCGCCGTGAGCTGCGTCACCATGAAGTCGGCATTGTTGAGCAGCAGACTGTCAGCACCCAGAATCAGATTGTCCGGGCACGTTTCGGGATTGATCGCAGTCCCAAGATCGACTCGAAAGTTCTGGATCACAGGTTTTGTGCTGGGATCGACGATGCATCGATCCAGTGCCTGTTCGGCGATGTCGAGATATGTCTCCAATAACAATGGCGAGAGAGTCAGCGTCTCCTGATTGTTCACAAATCCGTCACGCGAAATTGCATCCGGCGGCAGCACATCCGCGACGTCATCTTCCAGCAACAGAAGTTCGCGAATTGTATTGCGATACTGAGCGACAGTGAGTCGTCGGACGCTGCCACTTTTCGGAGTCGGACGTTTGCGGGCTTCGTCGAGACTTTGCGTGATCCAGCTGACGATTTGTTGACGTTCGGCCTCGGGCGGTTGCAGTTCGTCTTTTGGTGGCATAGTCTTGCGATCGATCTGATGTCGAATGCCGTCCCACAGTCGCAAATGTCTATCGTCCATCGCAGCCGTGAGGTGATCGACGCGAATTCCGGACGTCATTTCATCGACGTTATGACATCGCAGACAGTGCTGCGTGAAAAACGGCTTCACGTGCTTGTCGAATGATTCGGCGGACGTTTGTGGTTCATCAGCAGCGCGAGCCTGCTGGACGGGTAGAATATTCAGCCACACAAACGTGGCCAGGATGAGGATGAAAGATCGCATGGCAAAATCGGGTGAGATGTGTTGAGGCAGGAGCATCAGGATGGTTCGGACGGCCCGAGAAGGCCGTCCGACGAATCTGCTGACCATAGTTTAGCCCAAAAGTCTTATCTTCATCCATGATTTCATACCGGTCTTGTCCTGTTTTTGTTGAGTTACTAGCATCCCGCGCGATGGACCGGGCGGGCCGGTTTTACGCGGTACAGCCTGAAATCGAGCGGGAATCTACCAGAACTAAGTCCAGCGAAGATTGGCAGATCTGAAAGCAAAGGCAGTCTTTTGATTACTTGGGTGCAGCGGGGAACTGGATCGTTGATTGCTAGTCTTTCATTGCTTTCTGCTGTGCCTCAATTGCAGCCTTCTGCGCTTCCTGTTGCTGCTTCATCATGCCTTCCTGCGCGTTGATCATGCGGGCCACCATATGGTTTGCCAGGGCTTCGCCGAGGGCTGCCTGGACGAGGATGCCACTCTCATCCGCTTGCACAGTGAGTGATCCTTGTTGCGAGCCGCCAAGATCAAAGACTCGTTGCATGATCGGTACGGGTTTTCCGGGATCACTACCCATCATGCCGTTGCTGACTAAGATCGGAGTTGGCGGGAACCACCAGGCATTTTCATCCAGCCAGCGAGGCAGTGGAGCAATACCGGAGGCGTCTTCGAGCGGATAATCCAGCCAACGCTTCATGTCGATTTTTACAGTGAGCAACGGAGTCTGGTACGCAAGGCCGCTTGAATTGCATTGATCTATCGATTGACGAAGAATCTCTCTTGCGTTTTCGGCACCTGCGGCGAACCACAAGCGATGGCCTTCGTGCATCAAATAGGCGTGGCTGATACGCATGCCGGAAGTTTCCGCGAGTTTTTCGACTTCCTGTGGTGGAACGTTGACTCGAATCATCGGACGCCCGTCTGCTTCTGACAGTGTTATGATTTCTTCGATATTCGGATGCACATTTCCTGCGTGCGTCATGAAGTAATGCAGACTGCGGAGCAAGTCGGGATTCTCGCTCACTTGAACGCCGCCGTACAAAACACCACC
>JAYVNW010000993.1:0-1679 GCA_043758225.1 Candidatus Kuenenia sp.
TCGGACATAGACACGTTTGTGAGTGATACAGCGCCCGATGCCTTCGAACGACTGGTTGATCGCATGCTGGCTTCGCCCCATTACGGCGAACGATGGGCACGGCACTGGCTGGACATTGCACATTATGCAGATACTCATGGCTTTGAACGTGACCAGCGTCGTGACAATGCGTGGCAATATCGAGACTGGGTGATCAAGGCGCTTAACAATGACATGCCTTACGACCAGTTCCTGCGCGATCAGATTGCTGGCGATGTGCTGCGACCTGAAGATCCGGATGCTATTGCTGCCACTGGATTTCTTGCCGCCGGTCCCTGGGATTTTGTCGGTCAGGCTGAAACACCAAGCCCCATGCTGAAACGATTGGCCCGCGCTGATGATCTGGACGACATGGTCACTCAGGTAATGACGGCGTCGTGCGGAATTACGATTAACTGTGCCCGCTGTCACGATCATAAACTCGATCCGATTTCGCAACGCGAATATTACTCGCTCTGGTCAGTGTTCGCGGGTGTGAAGCGGGGAGATCGAATCCTGTCTCCGCTTGAACAACAGCAGGCGACTGATCGCAGGCAGCAACTCGAACAACAACTCAGCAATTCGAAATCGGAACTCGCTCAACTTCAGGGCGATGGCTGGAGTCTGGCAGATATTGTTGGTGGCGGCGACGGACATGGCACCGGAAAGCAAGGATCTGCGATTGACCCTGTATCCGGAAAGCCTACGGAATCACGTCGCGGATTCCTCGAGGCCGCGCCGGTCAATCAATTCGCAGAATCAGTGCTGCGATTCATTGATGGTGTTGTCATTCCCGATGGTGGTGACTCGGCGAAAGTGCCTATTTCCTCGACGGGTATTTTTGCTGCGGAAATACCGAACTCCAGCGGTAAAGCCTGGGATGCCATTCGCAATGGTCCGGTCAACTCACAATTCTCCACTGAACTTGCTGGCATCGATTTTGCAAAGGGAGACCACACGCTGTTATCCCTGCATGCAAATTCAGCCATTACATTCGATCTGAATGAAATGCGAAAAGCTGGACTCAGCGAATCCGTCCGATTTAGTTCTCAAGCCGGTTACTTCGGACAGACTCCCGGCGATGGTGCCAGTTTTCATGTGCTGATTGATGGTCAATTTAAGTCTCAACGACTGTCGATCGGACGCGACGACGGACTTGTCGAAGTCGATTTCACGATTCCGGCAACTGCCCGGTTTCTAACGCTGATGGCTACTGACAACGGCAACGATATCAGTCACGATCAGGTTTGCTTTGCTGACGCTGTTCTGCATCCAGCAGACTTCCAGCAAGCCACGATTGACGCCTTAAAGATTGCCGCGATCAAGCAGCGCATGGACGAGTTGAAGTTACAGCTTGACGCCGTGCCGACGCCGGCAAAGGTCTATGCCGTCAACGCTGAGACACCAGCTGTCGTAAATATCCTGCTTCGCGGTAGTCCGGAGCAGCCAGGCGAAGCAGTAAGCCCCGGAGCAATCGCGTGTCTGCCGCTGCCCGCGTCGTTTGGGTCGGGAGAACTCAGCGATGCTCAGCGCCGAACAGCGCTGGCAGACTGGATCACGTCTCCGAAAAATCCACTGACATCACGCGTCATTGTGAATCGAATCTGGCACCATCATTTTGGTGTTGGGCTGGTTGATACACCAAGCGATTTAGGGCTGGG
>JAYVNW010000994.1:0-3561 GCA_043758225.1 Candidatus Kuenenia sp.
CCCGCTGACACTGATTATATCGTGATCGATACAGGTCATCGTTACAGCGAAATCAAATCGCCCGATCAGGTTCGTGAGTTGATCGAAGAACCAGACGCATGGGAAGTTGTGCCCAATGATTCACAAGGACTGTTCATTGTGCTGAAACGCAAGCCTACCGCTCCGACGGAGTGATAGCGCGTTTCAGAAGATTGTGAGTGATCTGCTGCACTCGTTCATCGGGACCGTGAGGCCGGCTGTGATGAGACCACGGCAACGTGTGGCCTGGCGGATCTCCCAACGCCTGTGCCCACCAGATTGTTGCGGCATTAAATACGAAGTTGTTTTTGGGTCCGGGATAAATCGTGGCCGTCCATTGTTGTGGATTCACTCCGCCCTGCCACGCTGTTCCGCCAGCGATCACTTCCAGTCCAGGAATATCGGCTGGGCTGCCATGATATTCCCAGCCAATCAGTCCCGGGATCGATTCGCCATTTTTCATGCCTGTCTTTTCGAACATCCAGTGATCGGTTTTGGTGGCTGTCCAGTCTCCGCCGCCGTTGACGGGTTCAACGTTTCGAGCACCCATGAGCAGCCCTTCGTCGGGGCCTCGTAATGGAAACGGCCCGTTGTCTTTTTCACGACCGACAGCATAGTCATTATCAGCGCCGTATGGACCGCCGCGGAACATGATTCGATTTGAACGGCCATCGGATGAAGCTCGAAGCGGCGTTACCCAGCAGACACTGTTGCCGGACAGGAACAGCAGATTGACTCCTTCATCACGCATCTTTGTGACGCTGTTGTACTGTCGGCGATCCCAGTATTCGTCGTGGCCGATGCTGATGAAGGATTTGCACTTTAAGCCACGATCGGGTGTGATCATGTCGCTGTTCGAAACGTAACTGACGTCGTAGCCGTTCTGTTCCAGCCAATACGTCATAGGAAATTCGTAGGGAATAAATTCGCCTGCGCCGACGGTCAGCGGATCGTTCACGACAGATGTGTACTGCGATTCCCGACCATACGGACGATCGAAACTCACATCCGCCCACGGGCCTTGTCCGCCTTTGGGATGTGTATAGACCGAATAGTGACTCGGCCAGACGTTATACGCCTGCCATGTATTGTCCGAACACTGAAACAAGATATCCGCAGGCCGATCATCACGCACGATGAAGATCACGTAGCTTTGCCAGTAGGGTTCATTGCCTTCCGGGATCGTCGTGAGTCGACCGAGATAAACGCCGCTGAGCCATTCGTGCGGGATCGTGAGTGATAGAGATGACTTCCACTGACATTCATGCAGATCTTTTTCGCCGGGTGTGGGATCCTGTTGAGTAATTCCTTCGACTCGATCACTTGTCTTCATCAGCCTGGCACCACGTCCGCCATAGTACCCTGTGCGAAAGAATTCCACCTTGAACGCGCGGGCAGGTTTGCTCGACACCATGATGTCAATGGATTCGCCAGCTTTCACACACTGCTTCGAACAGTATCCTTCGATGCGCGTCGAGCGACACCCTCCGGCTTCAACCTGGACTCGCGTCAACTGCCAGTCGCGAGCACCTTCGTGGGAGTTTTCCTGCTGGATCAGGTTGAGCGAATCGGCAGCATTGCTGGGTGACCCGAATGCGGTCTCGGCGGTCAAAAGCAACAGGAACCACAGTGCTGTCTGCATGTATCGCATGGACTACCTCTTTGTCGTCGACGGGTCTCCAGACCGGTCATGACTGAATCATATCAGGACGGGACTGGAGTCCCGTCCCACGCAACTTTACGACATAATGTCTGTGACAACCTGACCGTAAACATCCGTGGGACGGAAATTGCGGCCAGCGTAGCGGAAGGTGAGTTGTTCGTGATCGACACCCAGCAAATGCAGGATTGTCGCGTGCAGGTCGTGCATGTGGATTTTGCCTTCGACGGCTAGTCGTCCGATTTCATCGGTACTGCCCCAGCTGAAACCCTTCTTTACGCCACCACCGGCCAGAAAGACTGTAAAGCCTTTCGGATTATGGTCACGACCGTCGGAGCCCTGGGAAAATGGCGTTCGTCCGAATTCACCACCCCACCAAACGAGTGTGTCTTCCAGCAATCCGCGTTGCTTCAGGTCGGCCAGTAAACCCGCAACCGGCTTGTCGGTGGCCTTTGCATGAGTCGCGTGAGCCGGCATGTTGGAATGCTGGTCCCAGCGAGGATTAGTCGACTGGTCGGCGTAGTTCACCTGCACGAATCGCACGCCTGATTCTGAAAGACGTCGCGCCAGCAGACATTGCTTGCCAAACTGATCAGTTTCTTTGTCACCGATGCCGTAAATTTTTGCGGTGGATGCGGTTTCGCCGGACAGGTCCAGAATTTCCGGTGCCTTCGATTGCATGCGCCAGGCGAGTTCATAGTTTCGGATGACCGCGTTGATTTCATCGTCGGAACCGTTGCGACGAGCCGATTGCCGTTGATTCAGTCGCTGCGTCAAGTCGTAACGCTGCTGTAGATCTTCAGTCGAAAGTTGAGCGTTGCGAATGTGATCGATCGTCATCTGGTCGGCGGACTGAAATGATCGGCCAATTGACGTTCCCTGACAGACGGCCGGCAGAAACGCGTTTGAATAGTTCCGCAGGCCACCGTTGGCATCGGAAGGCTGCAACGAAACAAATCCTGGCAGGCTCTGATTTTCAGTTCCCAGTCCATACAGGATCCATGAACCGATGGACGGACGCACCTGCGAGGTTGCTCCAGTATGCAGAAACAGCGTGCTCGGTCCATGCGCGACACCTTCTGTGTGCATGCCGTGCAGAAAGCAAAGATCGTCTACATGCTGACCGATGTTTGGAAACAGGTCCGAGACTGCTCGACCACATTCGCCATACTTTGAAAACCGCCACAGCGGCTTCATCAGTTTCTGTTTGGTTTCTTTGCCGAAGTCGCCAAAACGAACGCCAGTGAAATCGATTGACTGGCCGTCGCGATCCACCAATTCCTGCTTGTAGTCGAACGAATCAACGTGGCTTGGCCCGCCCTGCATGAAGATGAAGATCACTCGTTTCACGCGCGGCGCAAACATCGGGCGTTGTTCGGCAACAGATATTTGGCCAGCGGGCTTGCCGGTTTCTGCCGCCGCAGACTGCGCGAGCATTGCCTGCAGCGCGAGCGCGCCAAAGCCGCAGCTCGTGCGATTGAGCAGGTCTCGGCGTGACGGCAATGTTTGTGGGCCCATTTGTGTTTCCCTCTACTGCGCAGCTTTTTCAAATCCAGCATCTTCGAGCGCCGTGAAACCTGCTTTCAATGGACGAAGATCGTAGTTCTTACCGGCGAGGACTTCTGCACATTGAACCGCTCGACCACCTGCTCGGCAATGGACGTAAACCGTTTTGTCCTTCGGGATCTTTGCCAGCGCCGCCGCTTGAGTTGAAGCATCTTTCAATGTGCTGAGCGGAACCAGAATCGCGCTGCTTAAATGTCCTTCATTCCACTCCGAAACTTCTCGCACGTCAATCAGTACTGCAGAACCATCGGCGATCCGTTTCTTGACAGTATCCAGTGAATCGACAGTATGGCCAGCGTCTGTAAACATCGGTTTTT
>JAYVNW010000995.1:0-3853 GCA_043758225.1 Candidatus Kuenenia sp.
AGCGTTGCGTCGATCTGGCCGTACATCGCAATGTGCTGGAAGTCATGGCAATCACTTCTTCAGACGGTTTCTTCCAGGCATGTGGCTTTGATTTTACACTGCCAGGCGAGAAAAAAGCGTTGTTTATGCAAACTCGAGATGAATACTAGAGATTGCAAAATCGGCGGAAATTGCTGGTTCAACGCACGATGACAGGCCCTTTTGAAAGTGATCTTGAGTCATCACGTCGTTCGCGGACAGAATACGCTGCAATGTAGCATCGACTCAGCAAGGACATGCAGGGTTTGAAAAAGACGCAGCGACATCTCTACGGATGGACGACACCAGCGCTATCGCTGGTGCTGTGCCCGCTTATATGCTGCGCGATGGCTTGCGGTTGCCTGTCGTCTCCTCCGAAAGCAGTCGGGGCGGGCAGTGCGTTTCAAATGTCGTCCGAATACCGTGATGCAATGTGGGAGCACGCGGTCGTCGTCCTGCACCGTAACCATTTTCAGGTGGCTCGCGAAAGTAAACTCGAAGGGATCATTGAGACCAACTATCGCGGCGGTTCAAATGTCCTGGAACCATGGCATCATGATTCTGTTGGAATGGAAAACCGTCTGGAAAGCACGTTGCAGTCAATTCGCCGACGCGTCATCGTCAACATGCAGGCCGACGGTTCAGGAATGATGACAGTCGGCGTGCGGGTTGATAAAGAGATAGAAGATCTACCCGGGCTGGCCGCGAACTACGAAGGTGGTGCCACTTTCCAGGAATCGCAACCGCTCACCCGCGACCTCGATCAGGTCGTCGGTCAGTCAGGCCCATCGCGTTGGTTGTCAATCGGTCGCGATCCTTTGCTTGAACGGCAACTGCTTGGCCAGATCCAAAGCGGTCGCTGAAGCAGTCTCTGGAACGACTGCCGAGTCGTTGCCACCGTGTCTGTACGAATTCGATATTCGTTCCGAATTGGCCAAACGGTCACGAAGTCCCGTGGCAATCGTTTCCGTTATCTGGAACGCGCCATTCGTAACGGTTCTGCAGGTGGTGTGACAGAGGCATTTTCACAGCGTCAAAGAGCTTTGCGCTGCGTTTCTGCATCGTTTCGAAAAAATCGAAAATCCTTTTTGACGGCGGGATTTCCTGACCTAGGTTTCTTTCGTCAGCGAGCGAGTAACGCGGACTGAACTGAGACGCCGCGAATTGCGGCGGATCAGACTTGGTAAGAGTTAACTCTGCGTCGCAGAGTCATTTTCTGTGGTGGTTTGAAACCACCGTGACGTCACCCGCCCGGATACGGGCACATCGTGAAGGATTTTCAAATGAGCAAGTTCGTAAGCAGCGTTAAGAAATTCATCGTGTCAGAAGACGGCCCAACCGCAGTTGAATACGCGGTCATGCTGGCTCTGATCATCGTCGTGTGCCTGGCAGCTGTTTCTGCAGTCGGCAGCAACGCCAACGCCAAGTTCAACAAAGTATCCAGCTACTTGACATAATCTGCTCGGGCGAAATCGCCCGACAGGAAAAAGATGACGGTTCGCTGTTATCTGTGAAGTGTTGTTTCACGAAAGAGGATGCGAACGAACTTCGCATCCTCTTTTTTAACTCGTCCTCCTCTGTTTTACTTTCGTCCTGAACAAAAGTATCAAAATACCTGTCATAAGCAGGGCTTCGGATATGAAGGAATTCAGCACTTCGTTGTCCTCAACTTTCCTCAAAAAACAAAACACTCAGGAGTCCGAACATGTTGCCATACTGGATAGAACTGTCTCCAGCAGATCTGATGCAGGGGACCGCAGTACTGGCTCTGGCCTTTGCCTTGCTGGTCTGCAACCTGTTTGCACCAGTTGGCCATTGATTCCAATAGATTCTGAATTGCTGCGGATTCCCCACCGCGATAACCAACTCATAACACTGCAACCACCTTAGAAAAAGGGAGTCTCCCTATGGATCTTACTGAACTACTGCTTGCCAATTGGCACGTCAAAACCGTCTCGGCGATTCTGATTCTAGCCGCCTGGATCGACGGTAAAGAATTGAAAGTCCCCAACTGGATCACATTTCCGATGATCCTGTCAGGACTCGTCTACTCGATATGCGTCGGTGGGCTTGGCGGACTTGGTGCCGGCGTACTCGGAATGTGTGTCGGACTACTCACCCTTATGCCTCTTTATGCCGTGGGCGGCATGGGCGCCGGTGATGTGAAGTTGATGGCCGGGATCGGTGCCTGGCTGGGTTGGGAAGTAACGTTCGCGGCATTCTGCGTATCAACCGTCGTTGGCGCCGTCATGGCTGTCCTGATGGTTCTGCGCAAAGGCACGATGAACCATCACTACGAAAACTTCCTTCTCATTCTGAGCGAATGGATGGTCATTAAGAATCCTTACGAACTGAATCGAATCGCAACGGATCGCAAGCCACGTATGATGTTGCTGCCCTACGGAATTCCAATCTGCATCGGCACAATTGGCTACTTCGTGTACGAAGGCATGATGTAATAAACACTTGCAGGGAGCGGAATAATTTGCCGATTCCTGCGTTTATTTTTTGAACGAGCAGCAATCGATGCGTTGTCGAGTTGCTGGAATGAGTGCCGAGCGAAGTCGGACCGAAATTTAAAAGTATTAATACTCCCGATTGTCCGGGGGACATCAGCAAGATTGGCAATCCGATCAGCATTAGATGAAGCGGGCATTTCTGCCCTGCCGATGAAGATCCTGGTGGGGATGTATTGACTGCACGATTTAACCTGTTTCTGCACAGACTGCCGATCAAGCTGATGAAAAAGCGAAGCCTGCCGAACTCCGCAAACAGGCCAGGGTTCAGCCAGTTCAGGAGAGATCCACAAACATGAAAAATCAATCATTGATTCTGCTTGTTGTTGCTGCAGGGTGCGGACTTGTCGCCATGTTAGGCGTCAAGAAAGCGATCAGTCAAAAACCTGTGGAAACAGAAGAGACGATTCAGGTCCTGAGTGCGGTTTCCGACATTCAGGTGGGAATGCGTCTGGATGAATTGAATACAAAATTTGTTGAGGTAGGAATTTCAACAGCTCCGGAAGGCGCTGTGACATCTCTCGAAGAAATTATGGAACGTTCTCTGAAGGTTCCCGTAATGCCGGGCGACTGGATTCTTAAAAACAAGTTGACGGAAAAGGGCGAAATCGGAGCCGTCGCCAGCATCCCTCCAGGGATGGCGGTCGTCACGATTCCGGTGGATGCCACGACATCGCACAGCGGCATGATGCGACCGGGTAACCGCGTTGATCTGTTGCTGACTTACGATGACAGCAGTTCCGGACGCAACGTTAAAAAAATGATCACGGTCATGGAGTTCGTAGAAGTCTTTGCCGTTGACGACAGAATCTACGGTATTGATAAAGAAGGAAATGGGCTGGCAAAGAACATCTCATTGCTGGTTGAACCTGAACAGGGAAAGGTTGTCAATCTGGCGAAGCGACTGGGCGAACTGTCCACCATGCTGCGTCCAAACGGAGATGTCACTCAGTCTGGAAAGACCGAGATTTCTTCTGAGTTCCTCAGCAGTTCGTTTTCCGGTGCGGGACATCGGACTCGATCAGTCATGGAAAATCGCGATAGCGAGAACAGCGAGGATAGCGACGAACTTGCGAAGCCGATATCAATGGATGAATCACTGGCACAGGAACTGGCTCGAACACCGGTCAACGGTCCCGAGGCATCAGCCCCTGTGAAAGCAGGAAAACACGACAGTACGAACCTGTGGACGATGGAAATCTACGAAGGTGACAAAGTCCGACTGGAAACAATTGAATTGCCGATGACTCCAGAAGCACCAGCTTCCGGAGGATGGAATATGTGGGATCTGTTGAAAACAAAATCGAACTAGTCGGGAT
>JAYVNW010000996.1:0-4618 GCA_043758225.1 Candidatus Kuenenia sp.
TCGGCACAGAATGACATTGCTTTCAGAGCAAACTGAGTTGCAGTTGCGCGAGACTGTGTCGCATTGGCAATTGGGTTTGTTTTCCCGGAGCTGTTCCGACATTGCCCCATTCCACCCGTTACGAACTCAGCGTCCGGAGCTACGGAAATCTTGCCCTGGCATTTCATCGCGAGCTCATCTTGACCGGGTACCCCAGCCGAATCAGCGCATTCGCTGATGCCCCGGAATCGCTCACTCTGGTATATGAACGGCGTATAACTCAACACTAGACACCATCTTTCTCTCTGAAACCAGTAACTTGTGGCCTCGCCATGATTGCACCATCGCCTGCTCGCCGTCAGAAAGTTTGTCCCACGGCTGCTGCAACAGAGTCTTCCCCGAACCAAGAACACCGTCATCGATCAGTTGCTGGAATCGTAAAGGATCGACGTACTCTGTGCAGCCATAGGTCATGCGATAGCGAAGTACGGCACCCCAGTTTACAAGAACATGGGTGATGCCTTCCTCGAGGAGCTTCTGACGAATGACATCTGGCGGCACCATGCGACGGTCTCTGACGGGACGCCCGCCGTCTTCTGGAAGTGTTGTCCATTCCTCAAACAGACAGCTGTTGAAAACGGTATTGTAAGCGACTGGAAACGTGGCGTCGAAGACCTCGGCTTCTCCAACCATCAGGACTTTCGCTCCCTTTGGAAGTGTGTCGTTCAGTAAGCGAATGTCCGCCCGGATCGTGGTTTGTCGCGCGACTTCAAGATCCATTAGACCGACGTGAAAGCCCACCAGGGCGGTACCACAGAAGCGAAGATTGAACAGAGTAACTGCGAGGATCAGGGCCAGCAGAAATGTCTTCCAGACTTTAGATGCCGAAATCAGCCATGTAGTGCCTGCAGCAAGACTGAGTAGCGGAATTAACGGTATCCAGAAGCGATCGATCCGGTGTGTGAATCCCCACCACGTGGCAAATCCCCAGACAAGCAGGCATAGAATCAGCCTAATGATGTGGTTGCGTCGCCACAGCAGCACGGCCGGAACCGCTAAAGCAAATAGCAGCCCGCTGGTCCATTTGTTGTAAACGGCGGCACCGATAATGTGTTCCGGAATGCGGAGCAGATCGTGTTCTGATGCTGCGTGTGCGGGCTTCCAGCGAACGTTCATGTCGGGCGTCCATTCGCTGCCACCAAAGACTCCGTATGCCAGCGGATACACGGGATTTCCAGTTTCGACCAGGTTCTTGAGCAACCATGGCACAATCATCAATGCAACGCCGAAGCCAAACGCAACTGCCGGACGAAGTAATGATCGCCAACTGCTAAAATTAGCCTGAGTTGGTTGGGTTTTGGTAGCGGGATCGAAAGTACGTCGTCGAAATTCCACAGCGATCAAAACGGCTGTCGGCAGAATCACAGAAATCAGACCGGTGTACTTGGTCGCCATCGCACACCCGGCAAGGGCTCCGCAAACGAATATCATGCCAAGGAGATGGCGTGGCATATCTCGAATCAACAACGCCGTCATCGTGGCGGCGATCAGATAAAAAGTCAACGCACCTTCAGCATAGGCAATCAGAGAGATTCGCAGCGTCCATGGCGTTGTCAGATAGATCAAAGTTGCCAGCCATGCCGCGTCCATGCTGATCCAGCGGCGGGCGATACTGCAGACCGTCAGCGCGCTAAGCAACTGAAAGCATGCCAGCACGATTTGGCCGATCAATGCTCCTCGCCACCAGTCTTCGGCAAAGACCATCCCGGTCAGACTCAACATCTCCGTTAGAAATGGAAAGCTGGTGTATACGTTGTGTCGCAGGAAAGTGATTTGCCCTGCCTGAAACCATTCCTTCGGCCCCTGCAAATGATATTCACAGACGTCGAAGTCTGTTGGTGGCGAGACGGCACCCAATAGCAGGTAGACAGTGAACGGCACAATGATGAGCAGTACAAGCGTGGCCACAGTTCGCGATCCACGTTTTGGAATTGTGGAGATGATCGCCGTCTGCCGCATATCGCTCTTGAGCTTCCTGCGTAGGACTGCCACGACACCAAGACTGAAGACCGTCGGAAGGCAGATAGCCGTTCTATTCAGTTGTCCAGCGAGCCCACAGCAGAGGGTCACGGTTGCGAGAATCCCCAAGCCCGTGCCAAGTCGAATGACAATGTGTTCGACCCAAAAGAGTGAGACTCGTCGCAGCGCCAGCAAGCAGAATGCGTCTCCATGGATGCCAGCGAGAATCAGAATGATGGCCGCTGTGCCAAACAACGACAGACGTTGTGGCAGATATTTGAATCCAGACGGAGGTGTCCCATTCGCAGCGTCGGCAGTTGTGTCGCCGAGCCCAAGGACTTCGTCAGCCAAAATTGACCAGATTTCGGTGCGCGGCAGATGCGGATCTTCAATTGGGCTGTTGAAGAAACACGTGAGAAACACCACGATGAAGACAGCCGCGATCCACGTCCACAATGTGGAACTGCCAGTTTCCTGTTGTTTTGTCGTTTGATTGGGGATCAAAAATAGTCGCCGCTACAGATCTGATGGCCTTCGCTGGATTTCATGTCCCGACCTGCAGTCTGTCGATTTAGTGAGCCGCAAAGCGCTAGCTGCGGGTGAGTGTCATAAAAAGACAACGAATTTACCCGCTCACGATTGTGACTTAATCGACAGTCTGCCTGCTTCGCTGCGAAAGAGCCAGAAGGAGTGGCCGACCGATGAATATAACAACTACGAATTCTCCCCAGCAAAGAACCAAAACGAAAACGGCTTCCGGGAAAAAATTCCCGGAAGCCGCGAGGTTCTGAGTTAGAGCGAGGAGGTTACAGAACAGGAAACAGTTCTTTCCCACCTCAAGTCGACGTGATTATCGTGCCATTCCAAACAGACCAGCAAGACTGCTCTTCTTTGACTGATTGTTGTGCAATCGTGAAGGGAAGAATGCCTGTGGGTCAGCTGGCGGAGCCGGAGCTGGCACTGCTTCGGGTGCTGGAGTTGGCTGTACTGATTCGGTAGCTGGAGCTGAAACCGGAGTTGCTGAGCCACCCGTGCTTCCGCATCCAGTGCTGCCACATGCGTTGCCGCAACCAGCTGCGTCGCAGCAGCCAGCGTCGGTGCATCCACCGCAGCATCCGTCAACGATTTCGTAACCACAAGCTCGCAGAGCCTGTGATGCTTCACGGCGAACCCATCGGTCACAGTCAGCCAATGAGCATGTCAGAGCAGAAATCACGCATGGGCTGCAGCAGCATCGGTTACGGCGAACCTGGTCACCGATTTCGTCAGCAGCTTCGCGGCGAACTCGTTCGTCGGTGTCGTTCAGACCGTAGACGAAAGCGTTCATGATTTCTGGATGGCAGCAGCAGTCATACCTGCGGCCAAGTTTGTCCAGAGCTGACTTGCGATCTTTCGCATAGCAAGCAGTCATAGATCGGTAGATCAACTTTGCGATTTCGCAGCAATCGTCATTGCAGCAGTCGCAGGTTTCGCCACAAGCGTTGCTTCCGCAACCTGTGCCACATCCGTTACCACAAGCAGCTGGAGCACAGCAGCTTGGATCAGCATTGCCATTGCCACAGCCGTTGCCGCAACCTGCACCAGCTGGAGCACAGCAGCTTGGGTCAACATTGCCATTGCCACAGCCATTGCCACAGCCATTGCCACAGACATTGCCATTGCCATTGCCACAAGATGCTGGAGCGCAGCAGCCTGGGTCAGCGTTGCCACCATTTCCACAACCGTTTCCGCTTCCGCTTCCGCTTCCGCAACCATTACCGTTGCCACAGCCGTCGCCATTACCACAGCCAGCTGGAGCACAGCATGAAGCTGGAGCACAGCAGTTGTCGCAGCAAGGCGGTTTAATATCTGAACATTTCCGCTGGTACGTGTACACATTCGTGTGGCACGGACGAGCTATCGTCGGCTTACAACAAGCTGGCTGACAGTCTTCAGCACAGCCACAGCTCTTACATCCACCAGAACTGAAAAGCCCGGCGTTCGTCGAGCCCATCATTCCGGCCAGTGCAAAGGCCGCACTGAACATACTAATCCATTTCATTTTCGCATTACTCCTTTTCAAGGAAATCGTTCCGTCAACCACCCTGATCGCCAGATGTCCGTTTCATTTGACTTTTGAAATTCGGCAAACCGTTGCCGACTCCCTCGACCTGCGGCGGGATCGTCTTCTCAACCTCGTTAACACGTCGCTGCTACTCAGAGATCGGACATTTGGAGAGGTGTTACAATGGAGGATTTCTCACTTGTATCTTTGGGTAGCCTGGATCTCCGTGATCCCGGCATACCTCTGCAGTCCGAGGGATGCATGACCTATCGTCGATCGAAATTCGATGTCTTGAATTTCCAGAGCTGTTTGGCAGGCAAATAGTTATCGCATTTCTTGCGTTCAATCTATCAATCGTATCGGCTGGAGAATCTGCATGCGAAAGCATCGCCGGAAAACTCAACCCGCACTCCCAAGTCATGTCACAATGGGAAAACCACACAGAAGTTTTCCGGACTCGCCGGTTCTCTCGCATTTACCGTCGCAGCACCGACGAAGCACCAATCTGCAGCCGAAAACATCCACGAGCGTTTGCCAAAACGCGGAACGTGAGTCTGCATCCGGTCAGATCAGCCA
>JAYVNW010000997.1:0-2428 GCA_043758225.1 Candidatus Kuenenia sp.
AGAACGCATGACTTGTCGAGCCATGCAACAAAATCACAACCATTCATCCATGCGCGCAGCGAACATAACCAACAGTTGACCAGGGCAACTCAATCGGGCAAACTAGATTGAGGCATTCGGCAAGCAATGAGGCAAAAAGCCAGATACGCGAACGACGAACTTGTCATGAGATCGACCTCCTGTCGAGGGGGGCATCCTTACCGAGACAGCATGCAGAATAAACTGCGGCGACGTTGTGTCAATGAACCGGACTCAGGGTTATTCAAACCGTGCTCTGACAATGGTTTGCGGTGCCACTCACCAGAAGTTCGTCCGGACGCAGACTCAACGACAACCGCAATATAGTGGGCCTTTTGAAACTGTCAACACTAAATGTTGTATGTCTGCAACATCGTCAAGGAAGCCGCTTTTCGTGCAGGTATTTCGAAAAAAAACAAAACTTACTGCAGCCGGCGAAAAATTGGCGAAAGAAAAATGAACGCAGGAGCTGGCCATCAAGCCTAGGCGAGCCGATTCCTTCGGAGTGCGAAATCTGAGTAGGATACTCTGCCGAGCGACTCACAAACGCATTCATCAAGCACTACAATCAAACAAGATTTCGCGATGTGGCAAATCCGGAAATTCGCTTCAGCACCACGGCCGATTCAGCCGGTAGTTCGAACTGTTGTCGCATTCCGCTTTCTGGCGAGCCGATATCTTTGACAACGTCAGGCGTAGTGTCGCCTGCGCTTAGATGTCCTTCGATGCCGGTCACGCGACTGCCGAAGGTCGAACCAGGAGTCCGCTGCCATGCGATTGAAGATTATTTTGTCGGCAGTCCTTTTCGCAACTTCGACTGCGACATGCGAAGCTCAATCCCAAGGCTGGCACACAGCCTTTGAACAAGCTCGCACTGCAGCTGAACCAAATTCACTACCCATACTGATTCACTTTCATGCCTGGTACTGCGGACCATGCCAGCGCATGGATCGGGACGTATTTGCTGACCTGCAGGTGCAACACGCCCTGGCAGATAGCATTGCCTCTGTCAAAGTTGACGTAACCCATGAACCGGAACTTGCATCCCGCTGTGGTGCGACTTCTGTGCCCCGCGATGTTGTCATGTTCCCGGATGGGACAATTGAAACCGTAAACGTGGGATTCGCCCAAAAGCAACAGTATCTGAATTTGCTGCGAGATATCGCGGATCGCGGAAAACGCATCGCTGTTCCCAAGCCATCAGATCCAATAGCAGCCACTCAGATAGTCTCAAACGATGCCCCCAAAGCAGAACCAACCTCGGTCAACGAGTCTGCCCAAAAAAACGAGCCGCCAATCGTAATCTCAGAAGCGTCAGAACCATCAATTGACCCACCTCTGGTTGGACTGGAGGGGTTTTGCCCTGTCCTTCTTCACGACAAACGAGAATGGGTGGCAGGAAATGATGCGGTAACCGCAGATTATCGGGGGGTTCGCTATGTATTTTCGTCAGAGTCAAGTCGTAACGTCTTCCTGAAAAATCCCTCAACATATGCACCTCAAGACCTCGGTTGCGACGCAGTCGTGTTAACTGACACTCAGCGGGCGATCACTGGAAGCATTCGCTTCGGTGCATTCTTTGATCAAAAGCTTTACCTTTTCCAGTCGCCGGAAAACCGAGATCAGTTCAAGCAAAACCCGTTAAAATTCGTGCGAATTCGAAGCGCATTGCGGGTCGACGAGATTGAAGGAAGTAAGTTTCAGTAAAAATGTTGAATAATCCGCTGCAGAGTACAATTGACACGGACTTGGATTCCATCAATACTAATCCGACGTCATCCAGCTATCTTTGCTGGTATGTATGTCTCCAAGTCTGGTGACATCGGTATTGTGAAGTATCAACCATGGTGCTTCAGGGTGTGGCGTGTCGAAATTCGGCGCGTTGGTTTTCGTTGCTCAGTGGAACTGCTTTTATTAGCTTCCATTCGCAGTCTGAGCTTTCCGGCTAGATGTGTTCCAAGTATATTGGCACGCAGAATCAAAGAAGCCTTTCCGGAGAGTTTTGGCGGTAGATCGCTAATTTCGCTCCTCGACAAAACTTACTTGTCGTGATCACGTTCCTGAATTCATGGATGGGTTTTGGTAATTCACGTTCAGCTGAAATTAAGCTGGACACGAATGAACGCGAGATATACGGTTAAGTTTCCTTGAGGTCCGGGCTGGATAGGTTGTCTTTCCGGCTGAGGATTTGTTTCTCACATGCTGCTGTTGCAGTTGTGATCTTTCTCGTGTCCTGCATTTGGACGCAAAGCCCAGTGTATTTTGAGGCATATCCGATATTTTTGCGGCGTGCACAGTGCATTCTGCCAGACTTCAGACGGGGCGATTGTTCGTCAATGCAGGTCTGTTGATCTCGGAAAAGTCCATTGATCGAGGTCTGTGACGAGCGTCTCGTCCTCTCCCTCCCTTA
>JAYVNW010000998.1:0-2083 GCA_043758225.1 Candidatus Kuenenia sp.
ACAACATTGGTTGTCGCGTTAGGTGAGTTTGGTCGCACGCCGAAGATTTCGACACTGGCGGGACAATCAAAGGCCGGACGTGACCATTGGGCAAATGCGATGTCAGTGCTGATGGCGGGCGGCGGTACACCCGGCGGGACTGTCGTCGGTGCCACGGATCGGAAAGGCTTCTCGGCGGTTGATCGAGTCCTTTCGCCCGAGAATTTTGTGTCTACGATTTATCACAAGCTGGGTATCGATCCGGGTAAAATTGTCTACACACCGGAAGGTCGACCAACGCATCTCGTCAGTGATCCGGCTCCGATTTCGGAGTTGATCTGAGCCATGCCGCGTTTTTTGGAGTCGTATAACTCGTGGCTGTTGGTCAGGCTGGTAAGCGGCTTGCTATTCCTTCTGCCACTGGCTCATCCATGTCTGGCTGGCGAAGCACCAGCGATCGATCGAATCCTTCCGCCTGGAGGCCAACTCGGGACCACAGTCGATGTCAAGCTGGTTGGCAAGCCCGGCGATGGAGATCTGAGAGTCATCGGTGAAGACGATTCGATTGTCTTCATGCTGAACGATAAGAAAGACGCGGCAAGCGTCGCAATCGGCGAAGCCTCGCGACCTGGCGTGCATTGGCTGCGGTTCTGCAACGCCGACGGCGCGACGCAGTTGAAGCCTTTTATCGTCGGCTTGATCCCGGAAGTTGCTGAATCTGAACCGAATGGAAAGATCTCCGAGGCCACTGCCGTTATTTCGCCATCCGTGACTGTCAACGGTGTGCTGGAAAAATCTGGCGATGTTGACATTTACGCTGTCATGTTAACGAAAGGCCAGACGCTGGTCGCCGCAATGCAGGCGAACGAAGTGCTGGGATCGCCGATGGATGGCGTGCTGCAGATTGTGAATGCGCGAGGCACCGTGGTTGCTCAAAATGATGACGATACAAATCGAGATCCACGAATTGCCTTCCTCGTCCCTCAAGATGGCACATGGTACGTTCGCACGTTTGCCTTTCCGGCGTCGCCAGACAGTACTATTCGCTTTGCCGGTGGTGCAGATTATGTTTATCGACTGACACTTACATCTGGTCCGGTGATTGAACATGTCGAGCCAGCAATGTGTTGTGCAAAAGACAGCGAGACGTCGCTGACATTGTTTGGCTCGAATATTTCGAGTGCAACTGTCTCAGTACCAGCCAGCCTGCGGGAACTTGCATTGCCGTATGCATTGCCGTTTCACATCCCGCGCATTGAGATTCCATCAGTTGTGGAATCCCAATTAGCCGCTGACAGAACATTGTCGATTCCGATTGCGGTCACTGGTCGAATCGTATCCACTGGTGCTTCCGCATTTTTGCTCACTGCAACGAAAGGGCAGAAACTCAGCATCGCCATTCAGGCCCAACGCATCGGTTCATTGCTCGATCCAGTGCTGGCAGTGGAAGATAGTTCCGGCAAATTGATCAAAGAATCGGACGACATTGGCGGCGATAATCACGACGCTGAGATGCACATGACGATGCCAGCTGACGGACAATATCGGGTGGTCATTCGCGATCGTTTCCAGGATTTCGGCGATCGTTATTACTATGTGCTGCGTTGCGAAGAAACACAGGCTTCGTATGATGCGACGATTGCTTCTACGGCAGGAACGCATACGCCTGACAAGCCGCTCGAAGTCCCAATCACGATAGATCGTCAACATGGTTTCGTGGAGCCAATCGATGTGCGGGTCGAGGGACTTCCTGAAGGCGTGACTTTTGAATGTCCACGCTCGGAAAAGGACGGCGAGACTTCCAAAACAGTCACTCTCAAAATCAGCGGATCTACGACGGAGCTATTTCAGGGTGCGATCCGCATTGTGGCAGAATCCACGGAATCAAAGCGGACTCAAGCGGCAACATTCGCGACAGCAGATCAAACGCTCGTCACTGATTTCTGGCTTACGGTGCCAAAGCTGCCGGCTTCGGCCGAAGCTAGCCCATAATTCGCTCAGGTTGCAACGGCCATTGCTGTGCCAGCAGCCTTTAGTCGCGACAGTAAACGTTCCTTTTCAGCATTCGAAAGGGTCATCGCCGTTGATGCAGCGAATGAACGCA